>CADATR010000319.1 GCA_902790885.1 uncultured Eubacteriales bacterium | reverse complement strand
CTTTTAACATAATACTTATGGGAACTAAAGACTCTTTGTGATATCGCCTTCAGACATGAAACCATAAAAAAAGGGCTCTTCATATGAGCCCCTGGTTGAACGTTTTTTTGTAGTAGTATCAGGCTTAACCCTGATAGACCTCTATCTCTTCCGATGTCTTTGTCAGAGTTTTTCCGGATAGTTCAAACGCCACGGCAGGTCCCTGACCGCCATAATACATATACACCTTGCTGCCGCTCACGGCATAAAATCCGCTGGTATATCCTTCCTCATCCGTCATAGGAGTCATCGGCTGGTCAAAGTGCACCGCGCATTCTCCGTCTTCGAAGAATTCCACGCTGTCCATGCTTCCTTCAGCGCTTACAGAATATGTGCCGGAAAGTTTTGGGGATGAATTCTGATCCACGCCAACCTTTTCATAAAACTCTGCCTTTGACGCTTCATACCTTTCTTCGAGTTCCGCGACTCTGATATAAATTCTGCCTTTATCATTTCCGCAGATCCAGCCCGATGACATCCTGATCCAATCTCCGTCTGCCTCGAGACACTTCACGATAGTGCCCTTTGAAAGCACCGCATTATCGTCATCCAGAGCTTTGCCTTTATCTTCATCTGCCAACTCAGATTTCTTAAGCCAATCCGAATCAGTCGATGGTCCCTTTCTTACCTTCATGTCGTCTTTAAGGATATATTCCTTGCCGACTTCATAGGGGCTGTCTGGTTGTCCCTCCTCGGTTTCAGGTGTATTTTTTTCCACTGTAATTGGTGGATCTTCACTTTCAGGAGGATCCTGCTCCACCGACTTATTTCCGCATGCCGTAAGCATCATGACCGCAAGCATTGCCATCAACATAGTTATGAGAACTTTCTTCATCGTTTTGCCCTCCAAAGTATCTGCTTTCTTTAATAATATATCTTTGATGACTAGATAGTACACCTTAATATATGTAATCTTGTTTTCTCACATGCAAAGTGGGGTTAACGTGATCCGGCCATAAAAAAGCTGCGCCGAATCATCGGCGCAGCTTCTAAATCAATAATGCTATTTAACAAGTTCGAGATAAACTGTCTCAGCGTTATCTCCCTGTCTAGGTAGTTCGAGATAAACTGTCTCAGCGTTATCTCCCTGTCTAGGTCCAAGCTTGAGGATACGTGTGTATCCGCCATTGCGATCAGCATAGCCTGGAGCGATCTCATCGAAGAGTTTGCTCACAACATCTTCGTCGAACAGATAAGCAAGAACCTGTCTTCTCGCGTGAAGGTCACCCTTCTTTGCGATAGTGATGAGCTTCTCTGCCTGACGACCAGCTTCCTTGGCTCTCATATCTGTTGTTGTGATCCTGCCTTCTCTGAAGAGATCGGTTACCAGGTTTCTCAGCATGGATCTTCTATGTGCAGAATCTCTGCCCAGCTTCTTATAACCTTTCATCAATCTGCTCCTTTCGATTACTCTTCATCGCTCGGCTTTAATGAAAGGCCCAGCTCAGCGAGTTTATTCTTTACTTCTACCAGCGACTTCATTCCGAGGTTCCTTACCTTCATCATGTCTTCCTCAGTCTTCTGTGTGAGCTCCTCAACTGTGTTGATGTTAGCTCTCTTGAGGCAATTGAATGAACGTACGGACAGCTCGAGCTCTTCGATAGCCATAACGAGTGCCTTTTCCTTGCGGTCCTCGTCCTTCTCTATCATGAACTTCATGTCGCTGACTTCTGCACCAAGGCCGATGAACAGCTCGAGGTGCTCCTGGATGATCTTAGCTCCGATGGAAACTCCTTCTTCAGGAGCGATGGAACCATCTGTCCAGATCTCTATGATCAGTCTGTCATAGTCTGTGACCTGACCGACTCTGGTGTTTTCAACCGTGAAGTTGACTTTCTTGACCGGTGTGAAAATGGAGTCAACAGGGATCACTGCGATAGGTGTATCCTCTGTCTTGTTCTGCTCTGCAGGTACATATCCCTTACCTGTAGCGATATGCATCTCCATGACCAGCGTAGCGTTCTCAGCAAGTGTAGCGATATGGAGATCCGGATTGAA
>CADATR010000318.1 GCA_902790885.1 uncultured Eubacteriales bacterium | reverse complement strand
GCGATGTTTGAGAACCCTGCGACTCAGGCAAATCTCGAGACGCTCCGCAGCCGCGGTTTCGAGATAATCGAGCCGGCTGAGGGCATGCTCGCCTGCGGCGTCGAGGGCAAGGGCAAGATGCCTGAACCTGATGTGCTGATCGACTACGTTGAGCAGTGGGTCGAAAAGGAGAAGGACATGGCGGGCCTCAAGGTGCTGGTGACAGCCGGCCCTACGCAGGAGGCGATCGACCCTGTCCGCTACATCACCAACCACTCGAGCGGCAAGATGGGCTATGCCATCGCGAGGATGGCAGCAAGGCGCGGAGCAGACGTTACTCTCGTGTCCGGCAGGACAGCCCTTGCGCGCGAGCCGTTTGTAAAGACTGTCGACGTGCTGAGCGCTCAGGATATGTTTGATGCGGTGACCTCGCGCGCGGACGACATGGATATAATAATAAAGGCCGCGGCGGTTGCCGATTACAGGCCTGCAGAAGTCGCGACTGAGAAGATAAAGAAGAGTGATGCCGCGGCCGGCCGCAGCGTAGAGCTCGAGCCGACTCAGGACATCCTCGGATACCTCGGTCTGCACCGCAAGGAGGGACAGTTCCTCTGCGGCTTCGCGATGGAGACACAGAATCTCATAGAGAACGCGTCTGCCAAGCTGACCAAAAAGAATGTGGACATGATCTGTGCCAACAGCCTCCGCACAGAGGGCGCGGGCTTCCAGGGCGACACCAACATAATAACGATCATAACTAAAAAAGGCAGCAAGGAGCTGCCGATAATGAGCAAGGAAGAGGCCGCCGACATCATCCTCGATGAGATAATGGCCAGCCGTTAATACAGTTTGATACTATAAAGGTACAAAAATATGGCTCCCTGACGGGGCCATATTTTTTACGGTTTGAATCGATTATGCTGGTGATTTCGGTGGCTGCAGCAAACCGTTGAAAGCATCTATTTGTAACAGATGGCTTTCTTTATCTGCTCTGCACACTCTTCACTGACCAGCATGCTTACCAGCTGGAAGGCGAAGTCGAATGTAACTCCGAGGCCCTGTCCTGTGATGATGTTTCCGTCAACAGCTACGCCGGTGCCTGTAAGCGCCGCGCCAGCCATATGACCTTCAAAGTCAGGGTGGCAGGTCGCCTTCTTTCCTTCGAGCAGTCCCAGCGAAGCCGGGAGCGAAGGCGCTGCACAGATCGCCGCAAGATACTTTCCTCCCATGTTCTCAGTTCCGAGCCGTCCGCCCGGCAGCACTATGAGGTCTGCCGAATCAAAATCGACATCTGCCGCCATCTCGTCGGCTATCACCTTTATGTTCCTCGAGGACTCAACCTGACGCCTGTCCATGACTGATGCCATCACAGTCTCGACGCCTGCCCTCCTCAATATATCTACGGTTATCAGGGCTTCGCATTCCTCGAAGCCGTCAGCCAGAAATACTATCGCTTTCATCCTGTTACTCCTTCATCTCAGTCCTTATTGCTTGATTTGCGGCAATGCCGCTGGGATCATTGAGATCATTCCTATTGTACCATAACTGTATGACGCAGCGGTTTCTGCTTTACCACAAGTCGGAAATGTCTTATAGTAAAAATAGGTTGACAGTGTCCTGGATGAAAGGAGGCAAATCATGCTGGTTTTCTGGGGAGACGGATCGCAGGCTGCCATGGATCTTGTAAGAAGCATCCAGGTACGCAGCACGGATAATTTCAACTGGACTTTCATATTCATACTCGCTGTAGTTTTCTACGTGTACTGGTCGGAGATCAACAAGAAGAATTACGAAGTGATCTTTGCCGGCCTGGCACTATACGGCGTCCACTGGCTGTACGAGATAGGCAATGCCGTCATAGGCCATGTGACTGGCTACCCTCTATGGTCGGTGAGCAATGAATCAACGACGTTCATACTTCTGATAGGAGTTTGCTGGGAGCTGTCGATGATGTTCTCGCTTGCGGGAATAATATCGTTCAAAATGCTGCCGGCGGACAGAAATACGCGATACTTCGCCTCGAATGGCAGAAAGGGCATAAGCTGCAAATTCGCAGGAGCGATCAGCATGGCCCTGCTGTTTGCGCTTGTCGAGTCATTCCTGGCCGGTACATCGAACCACTCATTCATCTGGGTCTATAAGTGGTGGGGAGTACTGCCGGTGTTCGTGACCACGTACATACCTTTCTTCCTGGCGAGCAACTACGTGCCTGACATGGCTCCGGCGAAGAGAAAAAAGTTCCTGATCACAATATGGGGACTCGTCGCCGTGCTCCTGATCGTACTGATACCGCTGGGGATCATTTAGAAAGGAGGCGTGTAATGGAATTACCAATGCGAAAGGTATGCGCAAACTGTAAAAACGCCTATAGAGAAGGCGATAAGTATTG
>CADATR010000317.1 GCA_902790885.1 uncultured Eubacteriales bacterium | reverse complement strand
TAGTAACATATGAGCAGAAAAAGATTATGACCGGAAGATGAATAATAATTCACGGTGCCTTCAGAAATAAACAGCCAAAATAAAAACTATGGCTGCATCTGGATTGACATAACCATAGCCAAAAATGTGGTGAAGGTGACCGGAATTGAACAGACGTCCAAGTACTAAGTTTTCAATGTTTCAGAAAACACTGCAGACTCACTAGCGGACTCAGCCATAGGTCTGAGTGTTACCCAACTAGGTCGATTGGCTAAAAGACTTGCTCTTTTCTGGTGAAAATGGTGTTATCCGGTTATCATAAGCACTCTCTTCAGGCCATGCTCGCCTACTTCTCTCACTGTTTTTAGTAGCTCGTGCCAGGATATCTCATACTCCCCTCTCAGCCATTTGCGGTAAATGCTGAGGGCACCTGAAATGAAATAATCTGCGTATACCCTGAGCACCTTCTCATCGATCTCCGGCGCTGTGTGAGGCTTATAGATCTCGACAGCTTTTTCTGTCAGAACATCACTTATCTGCTTCCACAGATCGTTATACGACTCACTCGCTGATATGCTTTCAAGAAATTCAAGTTCTGCTTCATTGGCACTGTTGATAATGCTGTAGATGATCCCGACGTTGAACGGGTCTGTCAGGTAGTCTGTATCCGCAAGCAGTGCTTCTATGTGCGATATACGTTCCTCTATGTATTCATCGAGAACGTCCTTCAGCGAATCATAGTGAAGATAAAACGTCTTCCGGTCAATGTCCGCCCGCCTAGCTACCTCTGAAATAGTGATCCTTGTAGTGCCTCTTTCTCTTATAAGCGAAAAATAGGCATCCTTTATGGCCTGATCAGTCCTTGCTGTTGATTATTCAACGCTTCCGTAATGCTGGCAATTGAACTCCGCTTGTAAAAGAGTATAATACGGTAACAACAGATAATCAACATGTGTGGAAAAACCTTAAGGAGGTATGATCATGGCTGTAAAGCAGGCTGTAGCATCTGTAGCAGTCAATCAGGTGCTGGCATACCTGGAAAAAGATCCGGAAAGAAATATTGAAAAGGTGCTCAACTGGATCGACGCTTTCGACCGCAGAGGCCGCATCGACAGACATATGAAGGCTGCCCGTCCGGCTCTTACAGATCCTGACAGCAACTGGCGCAAGCTGGTGCTCAAGATGTATTCGGACATCGACAAAGACGTGCGGATGACCATCTTCCGCAATTTTGTCGTAAACGCGACTATAGTCGGCGGCGACATGCAGTTCGACAACGAGCAGAAGTACGACTGCAACATCCCGTGGGCCATTCTTTTCGACCCGACCAGCGCATGCAACAAGCATTGTATAGGATGCTGGGCAGCGGAATACGGCAACCAGCTCAACCTCAGCTATGAAGAGATGAGCAGCATCGTTTCTCAGGGCAAGGCTCTCGGCACATTTATGTACCTTTTCACAGGCGGTGAACCGCTGGTACGAAAAAAAGACATCATCAGGCTCTGCGAGGAGCACAGTGACTGCGTGTTCAGCGCGTTCACTAACGGTTCGCTCATAGATGACGCGTTTGCTGAAGATATGCTGAGAGTGAAGAATTTCGTCCCTGCCATTTCGATCGAAGGTTTCGAGGAAGCGACGGATTCAAGACGCGGTAAAGGTACTTATCAGGAAACGATACGCGCGATGAACATCCTCAGGGAGCATAAGCTGCCGTTTGGAATATCATGCTGCTATACATCGGCAAACGCTGATGTGATCGGAAGCGAAGAGTACTTCGATGCCATGATAGACATGGGCGCTCTGTTCGCCTGGATCTTCACATATATGCCTGTCGGCAAGAAAGCTGTCTCTGATCTTATGGTAACCGCTGAACAGAGAGAATTCATGTATCATCAGGTGCGCGAGTTCAGAAAGACAAAACCGCTATTCACGGTAGACTTCTGGAACGACGGAGAATTCGTCGGAGGGTGTATCGCCGGCGGGCGGTCATATTGCCATATCAATGCCAACGGTGACATCGAGCCGTGCGCGTTCATCCACTATTCGGATTCCAACATCCGTGAAAAGACTCTTCTCGAGGCCTATCAGTCACCGCTCTTCATGGGTTATAGGCACAATCAG
>CADATR010000316.1 GCA_902790885.1 uncultured Eubacteriales bacterium | reverse complement strand
AGCCGCCGAAAAGGAGCTTAAGAGCATTTTTGAACGCACCTACGGACCGTCAAAGAAGACGCTCCGCAGGGAGGCGAGCGAGAAAGACTACAGAAAAAAACCTGAGCTGTCCGAAGAAGAGGCCGCGAGAAACGAGGCCAGAAATCTCGAGATAAGGGAACGTCTGAAGCACAGGAGCGAAAAGACCGCGCAGAAGCCGGATATGATCCTCATAGACGGATATAACATCATCTTTGCGGATGAATACCTCAAGGATCTCTTCGCACGCGACGGAGGCTCGGCCAGAGACCAGCTCGTTGACATGCTGGGCAATTATGCCGGCTACACGGGCAGTGAAGTGACTGTCGTCTTCGACGCGTATAACGTGCCGCATAGCGAAGTGCGTGAAGAGGACAGGAACGGCGTAAAAATCGTATTTACTGCTGAGAACGAGCCGGCCGACATACGCATGGGCGTAATGGCTGCTGCCGCCGGAGACCGCAGGGTATACGTTGTGTCGTCAGACAGCCTTGTACAGACAGACGCCATGACTCACGGCGCCCTGAGGATCTCATCGAGGGAATTCCTGACTGAACTCGCAAGGACGGAAGAGGAGATAAGGGAGCATCTTCGCTGAAACGATTGATTTGTGAACGGTGCGGTGTTATTTTTAACATCGCAGTAAATAACAGAAAGGAAGAGAGCAATGAAAAGACACATCAGAAACATGCTGATCATGCTGATGGCACTGTCGCTGATGATGCTGGCCGGATGCGGCGGCGGAAGCAGCGAGCCGGCTGAAACATCCGACGAGCCTCAGCAGGAGCTGGCAAAGGCCGCTGATCCAGTGGGCATCCACCATGCCGAGATAGAGATAAAGGACTACGGCACGGTAAAAGTGGAACTCGACGGAGACACAGCGCCTGTGACTGTCCAGAACTTCATGGACCTCGCCGAGAAGGGATTTTATGACGGACTTACGTTCCACCGCATCATCGACGGATTCATGATCCAGGGCGGAGATCCTAACGGCGACGGCTCGGGCGGAGCAGAAACGAATATCGTCGGAGAATTCGCCGCGAACGGCTATGAGAACGATATAGCTCATACCAAGGGCGTCATTTCGATGGCAAGAGCGCAGGACCCGAACAGCGCGAGCTCGCAGTTCTTCATCATGGTAGAGGACGCGCCTCATCTTGACGGACAGTACGCAGCATTCGGACATGTGACCGAAGGACAGGACATAGTCGACAAAATAGCTGCTGACGCGAAGCCTCTTGATGATAACGGCACCATAGCGCCTGAAGATCAGCCGGTGATCACAAGTTGTTATTAACAGGCATTGTGCCTGACAGAAAAAGGAGAAAGAAATGATCAAGGAATTCAAGGAATTTATCAGCAAGGGAAACGTAATGGATATGGCAGTAGGCATCATCATCGGCGGAGCTTTCACAGCTATCGTGACATCACTCGTTGAGTCGATCCTCATGCCTATCATCGGAGCAATCAGCGGCGGCAAGAGCGTAGCTGATATGTCTATCATGGTCGGAAACGCTGCTATCGGATACGGAGCTTTCATCCAGGCTATCATCGACTTCCTGCTCATCGCATGGGTGCTGTTCATGATCATCAAGGCGCTCAACAAGGCTAAAGCCGCAGTCGAGAAAGAAAAGGAAGAAGAGCCTGCAGAGCCTGAGGCAGTTCCTGCTGACATCGAGCTTCTGACAGAGATCCGCGACCTTCTGAAGAAGAACTAATAAAACAGTATGTTTAAGGAGACGGTTCCGGCTGCGCAGATCAGCGCTGACGGGACAGTCTCCTTTTCTTATACCCGGAGACGGATAGTGAAATAAAAATCTGAAAAAGGGATAGACAATGAACAGATACGAAAAAGAAAATCTCGAAAGGCTCAGACCTTATCTTGCTGAATGTACCGTTCTGCTCAAAAAGAACGGAGCTTTTCCTCTTGAGGCCCCGTGCAGGATCTTCGCTGCCGGAAGCGGCGTGCGCGATACCGTGAAAGGCGGCACGGGATCAGGAGAAGTAAATTCCAGGTATTTCGTCAATGTGGAGCAGGGACTCAGGGATGCGGGTTTTTACATAACCGACCCGTACTGGCCGGACATGTACAGTGCCTTCAGCGAAAGGGCCCGCAAAGAGTTCATAAGGGGAATAAAGCAGAAGGCGCGCAGGGAAAAGATAAACATCATTTCCGCATCCATGGGCGCCGTGATGAAGCAGCCTGAATACATAATACCTCTCGATTACTCCGCGGACGCCG
>CADATR010000315.1:754-2185 GCA_902790885.1 uncultured Eubacteriales bacterium | reverse complement strand
CTGAAGTCGATAAAGAAAGACGAACGTATCTTCCATGTCACAGGCATGGAAAGACTCGAGAGCTGTGTTGATGGTTTCAAAATGATCAACAAGACAGCCAGATACATGGAAAAAGTATTCCCTTACAAGAGAGTATTCTCAAAATACGAGATCTCGATGGTGAGCGACTGCGTATACATGCAGAGCGGTTCACAGATGCAGCGCAGAATGTATCTCGACCTGCTTGAGCCTTTCGAAAGGGAAGTTTCGGTGAACAAGGGAAGAATGCTTATAGATACTCTTTCCACTTTCGTACTCGATGCAGGAATGAACTCAGGAAAAACTGCGGAATTCCTCGAGATACACAACAACACTGTTCAGTACAGACTCAAAAAGGCTAATGAGATACTCGGCGCCGAAATGACTGCAAACAGAGTCATTCCGGGACTGACGCTCGCGCTGGCGCTGAAGAGAATGGAAGGGGAGGACTAGTATGCTTCTTGCGATCGATGTCGGTAATACAAATATCGTGGTCGGAGTGTTTGAGGGCGCGACTCTTGTGGAGAGCTGGAGACTCGCAACAGATAACAGGCGTTCGGCCGATGAATACGGGACTATTCTGGACTCCATGTTCAGACGTGTGAATATAACGGAGAAAGATATTGATGACATCATAATAAGCTCTGTTGTTCCGTCGCTCCTGTTTACACTCGAGCATATGTGCCTGAAATTCTATGACAAAACCCCTATTGTCGTGGAGCAGGGCATAAAGACCGGCATCAAGATCAAATATGAGAACCCGCGCCAGCTTGGTGCTGACAGACTGGTCAATTCCGTTGCTGCTCACTCCAGATACGGCGGAGACCTTATCGTCATAGACTTTGGTACCGCTACGACATTCGACTGTGTATCGGCTGACGGAAGCATTCTCGGCGGAGCTATCGCTCCGGGAATCAAGACACAGGCCGCAGCGCTGTTCGAACATACGGCAAAGCTGCCTAACGTCGACCTCGAACTCCCGGGCAAGTTCATCTGCCGCAATACTTCTGAGTCCATGCAGTCAGGTCTGATATACGGACACATGGGATTTACCGAGCACATGGTCAGGGGCATGAAGCAGGAGATGGCAGCGGAGACCGGATGCGATCCTGACAAGATCAGAGTCATCGCTACAGGCGGAATGGCGACCATGGTCGCGAGCGGTGTAGACTGCATCGATGTGATCGACAGAAGACTCACTCTCGACGGACTCCAGATGCTGCACGAGAAAAACAAGGGACTCAACAAGAAGAGAGTCCTTCAGGATTAAGCGCAGACAGAAAATGAATATAGGTAATTTACAGCGTAAAACTCCGTTTGTGCTGGCTCCGATGGCGGGTTTTACAGACGCTGTCACAAGGGCACTGTGCGAAGAGCAGGGCGCTTCTCTTACATATACAGAGATGGTAAGTG
>CADATR010000315.1:0-711 GCA_902790885.1 uncultured Eubacteriales bacterium | reverse complement strand
TGCGGTGCTCGATATAAACATGGGCTGCCCGGTACCTAAAGTGGTACGAAACGGCGAGGGCTCGGCGCTGATGCGCGATCCGCAGCTTGTGCACGACATTGTAAAGGCTGTCTCATCGGCAACGAAAAAGCCTGTCACGGTCAAGATCCGCAAGGGCTTTGATATCAATGACCGCAGTGCTGTTGAAGTAGCTCTTGCCGCTCAGGAAGGGGGCGCTTCGGCTGTATGTGTACACGGAAGGACGCGTTCACAGTACTACAGCGGAGAGGTGGATCGCAGCATCATAAAGGATGTCAAGGATGCCGTACGCATACCGGTCATTGCCAGCGGCGATGTCACAGATGCCGAATCGGGTATGAGCATGTTAGCCGAAACCGGCTGCGACATGGTCATGATAGGCCGGGGTGCTCTCGGAAATCCGTGGATCTTCAGAGAACTCGATGCAGCGTACAGGGGCCTTGACATACCGTCACGGCCTTCAGCCGCGGAGATATCAGAGATGATGCTAAGACATCTTCAGATGCTTTGCAATCTGAAAGGCGAGTCTGTCGGAGTCAGAGAATTCAGAAAATATATAGTAAGATATACAAAGGGCCTGCCGGGAGCAGCTTCTGCAAGGCGCAGAGCGAACGATGCAGTGACCCTCGATGAAATGAAGGAAGTCATAAAGATTGGCTGATAAAACAAGAAAAAAATCATCAATAAAAAAGA
>CADATR010000314.1:1667-2496 GCA_902790885.1 uncultured Eubacteriales bacterium | reverse complement strand
CATGCTTGTCGATCACCTTGAATTCAGGCTTATACTGCTTGACGAGCTTCTCGTGCTCTTTAAGCGCTTCCTGGGAGATCTCGGACATCGGGATCAGTGTCTTTGCGACAACGCCTTCCTCTTTGATGATCTTCTCAAAATCCAGCTTGAGTGAATCGTCATATACGATGGCATCAGCCTTGCACTTGATCAGAGAGTTTATTATCTCCTCTTCAGGCAGAGCTCTGTCGAGAGGTATCACAACTCCGACGTTGATGACTATGCCGTAGTATGCGGCCAGCCAGGTGTATGAGTTAGGTCCGATAACTACGATCCTCTTGCCCTTCAGACCTTTGCTGATAAGATATGCACCAATTGTGTCCATATCCTGTCTGAACTTGTTGTAGGTTATCTCGACCTTGTTCTTTCTGTCGGGCGTCTTATAGATGAAGCCGGTATTCTTGCCGTACTTGTCGGCAACAAAATCCATTATCTCTTTGAGATCCTGGAATTCTATGTCATATTTGCATTTATACTTTCTCATTTTTATCCCTCTCCGTCCCCTGTATGAGTGCAGGGGACTGTATGCACATTATGATTTAACCACTATTATTGCTATTTATGGTTAACAACTCATTACGTACCAATTCATTTTAGCAAATACTGTATTATTTCTCTATAGATATCCAAAAATGAAACCAGGCACATCTGCCTGGTTTCCAACTGCTTATATGTCTTCTCTTAATTCAGCTCTTTTGCATACTCAGGAAATATGCTCAGGCTGCGTTTCAATATACCGTGTACGTAGGCTATCATGGTGCCGTAGTTGGTGATCGGTACCCCCTGTGAA
>CADATR010000314.1:0-1644 GCA_902790885.1 uncultured Eubacteriales bacterium | reverse complement strand
CTTTTTCGTTGAGCATGCAGCCTCCGCAGTGAACGACAAGCGCGTACTGTGTGAGATCGTCAGGATAGCCGGTGCCGCTTGCAGTTTCAAACACGAGATCGGCTCCGGTGAAATCCCCCAGCCATTTAGGTATCTTTACCGTACCTATATCTCCGCACTGTCTGTGATGTGTGCAGCCTTCAGCGATGAGCACCTTATCTCCGTCCTTAAGCCGCGTGATGGCTGCAACGCCTTTCACTGCATGCTCAAGAAGCCCTTTGTAGCGCGCCATCAGTATTGAGAATGAGGTAAGCGGAACGTCTGCAGGCACTATCTTGTCGACCTTTCCGAACACCTGGCTGTCAGTGATGACCAGCGCAGGTTTTGTGCCAAGCTTTTCGAGAGTATCCGCAAGCTCCGAATCCCTTACCACAACTGCTGTCGCTCCGGCATCGAGAATATCTCTGATGGTCTGCTGCTGGGGCAGTATGAGTCTGCCCTTTGGAGCAGCTTTATCGATAGGAACGACCAGCACGATCAGGTCGCCCGCCTTTATCTTGTCTGCGATGAGGCGTCCTTCTTTCTCCTGCGGCTTCAGAGCTGCGATCCTGATCTTCAGCTCATCTATGCCCTCATCTGACAGAGCGCTTACATGTATCATGCCGCTGCTGTTTTTTGCGATGCGCTGAAACAGACCGAGCTGCTCTTCATCAACCACGTGATTTTCAGTATCTTCAGGAATATCGCTCTTGTTGAGCGCGACCAGGAACGGTATATTCCTCTCTTTGAAAAGATCTGCCAGCTCCGCGTCTTCGGACCTGAAGCCCTCTGTTGTGTCCACTACAAGGACCGCTATATCCGTTTTCTCAAGTATCTTGCGGGTCCTCTGCACGCGCAGCTCTCCAAGGCCTCCCTCGTCGTCAAAGCCCGGCGTGTCGATCACGACGACCGGTCCGAGCGGAAGGATCTCCATCGCTTTTCTTACAGGATCCGTCGTTGTTCCCTTAACATCGGAAACCACCGCGAGATCCTGACCCGTAACTGCATTCACGACGCTCGACTTGCCCGCGTTTCTGCGTCCGAAAAATCCTATGTGCACTCTTTCGCCCGAAGGCGTCTCGTTCATTCCTGCCATATCAGCAACCTTTTTTAGTCTATATATATATTCATGAGCCAGCGGAATCCGTAAGGCTGCAGCTGATAGCCGCTGCCGTCAGCCTCGGCCCATACATGATCAGGCGAGAAGTTGAACAGTCCGAACATTTTCTTGCCCTTGTACTCTCTGGCAATTCCGAGCACCCTGTTATCTCCGGTCTCAAACGGATATACATGAGCATCAGAATGGAAGACATCGTTGTACTTGCGGATCATGATCAGCTTCTTCAGCTGCGAGAAAAGACGGCCTGTAGGTGTCGACTCATCGAATCTTTCCTGGGCTTTATCCCAGTCCATTTTGCCTCTGTGTATGTTGCGGCTGTCCGCATATCTGCCCGGATCATCGTGATATCCGTAGTCGTTGAGCATTCCAAGCTCATCTCCGCTGTAGAATACAGGAATACCCTTCAGCGTGAGCATGCACGCGTGGAGCATCACATCGGCATCTATTGCCACCTTGAGCGCTTCCTCATTCTTCTCATAGAGCGCTGCTTCGATTCCGCAGAGAGA
>CADATR010000313.1 GCA_902790885.1 uncultured Eubacteriales bacterium | reverse complement strand
ATAAGCTGATCGCGTTCCGCGAATTGCAGCGTATCTTGCGATGCCCTGCGGGTCGTATCCGACAAAGACCGCGTTGTGGTAATTTGCTGTCTCAAACAGCAGACTGTTTTCAATGCAGTAGTCTATGATGACCGGATGGATCCCACGGCTCTTGAGATACTTCTTCGCGTAGTACGGATATTTCTCCAGTTCGGGCATCAGGAGCTTTCTCGGTTCCTGCTTTTTCGGAGCATAGGAAAAGGCCGGAGTTTCCATAGCGCTCCGGCCCACGAGAATCTCCACCGCCTCAGGAAGGGAGTAGCCCTTTACCTTGATGAGGTAATCCAGGGCGGATACACCTCCGATACCTCTGGAAAACCAGTACCATTTTCCATTGCTGATCTTTAAGGAGTCATGTTCTCTGGTACAGTAATTGTTACCGGATATCCGGACCAGATTTCCTGGTTCGTTTGTTTGTAAATAGGATAAAAGGTCGAGCCTTCTTGCCTGCTGCAGCGCGTCTGCGGAAATATATGGCATAGGGTTTCAGGTCATCGAACCGAAGATCATTCAAGACAGTGCAGTAGTCTGGGCACGGAAGATCAAAGGTATCGCGGGCTCTCATGGAATAGAACTGCCTGTCAGGCCCGATAATGATGTGATCCAGGACCTGAATATCCAGCAGCCGGTACGCTTTTATTATCTTGTCAGTAGTCATAATGTCCTCTCTGGATGGCGTGAGGTTTCCGGACGGATGATTATGGAACAGCATAATTGAAGCTGCGTTGGACAGAATCGATGCCTTCAGCGCCTCTCTGGGACACGCGATAGACGCATTGATCGTCCCGATGCTCATAATGTTCATGTTGATGGGCTTTCCGTCATTGCGAAGATTGACCAACACCATGAGCTCCCGATCAAAATCGCCGATATACTCGCCGATAATATCCACCGCGCTGTCAGGTCCGGTGATAGGCCTGTCAGATATGAGCGGCGGTTCCTTCACCATACGGATCGATACCTGTTCCATTTCATACTTCATCGTCATCGCCGTCCTTTGCGTCAATGCACTCAATAATAGGGATCTCAAGGATCTCACCATCCCCAAGATCATCAAGTAGTTCTTCGAAATACTTTTTCAGTCTGTTCTTATCGTTCTCAGTCATAAGAGTCTCCTTTCAACGAAAAAGCCGCGGAGCTTTGACTTACATCATTACTCCGCGGCTTCAGATACCGTATGGGTTTATTTGATTATCATAAGGATCAGGTCGTTGATGTCTTCCGTGGGCTTGCCCGCGTTCATCGCTTTGTTTCTGAAATGCATCAGAGCCGTCAGCATGAGGCGGACCTCATCGGGGCTCAATTCGACGATCCTTTTCTGTTGTTTCTTTCGGAACATATCTGAGTCAACTTTTACTCTACTGAAGACATTTTCCGAGACTATTTTACTGTCCACGGCATACTCAAGAACCTGCCTCATAATAACAGTAGTATTGTAATACTGCTTCTTGGTCATATCGTTTTCCTTGATGAGAGTGTGCGCCCACTTGTCGAGCTGAAGCTTATTCAGGTCGACGATAGGGTACCTGACAATGTCGGAGTTTCTGTAATGTTTCTCCCACTCTGTGGAAATCCTGTAGATATATCCCTCTGAATTAGTATGAAGTCTCTTGTATTCCAGCCATTCAGGATAGAGAGTTTCGATCGTTGCTCTATTAAGTTTTTCTGTTTCCTCCTCATCTTGATAGTAATCGACAATTGCAATATGCAGATCGCCTAATGTGGTTTTAACCAAATGACGTCGGCCGTCCTTTTTAGAATCATCTTTTACGCATGTGCGCCATCTTCCATCCTTGCATTGGAAAATCTTATATGGATGGTTGTCGATGATTCGTTTTCTTTCGGCTTTTTTCATTTCAGAAACCACACCATCCAAGGAAAGGTTATCACGCTCTAAAACATATCGCAATAACTCTTGTTGAGTGTAAGATGCCGAAGCAGTGTTATTCAGTTGTAATGAATCAGTGTTTGCCATTACTCCGGCACCTCCTTTCCTGGGTTTTTAGATTATTGTTTAGCGCTCCAAGTCGTGATCACTCCGGCTCTTGTTTCGCTGCTTCATATGACTACCGCGGCAGTATTCATGCTCAATGCGGATATCATCTCTTAGCTGCTCGCTTCGGTCGATCGTGAATTTAGCGAGC
>CADATR010000312.1 GCA_902790885.1 uncultured Eubacteriales bacterium | reverse complement strand
AACAGCTTGAGAATCAGATGCTGATGAGAAATTACGAAGGATTCCTTCGTTAGAGGTGGATCATGAGAGCGGTTTTGCTAGGACCTCCGGGTGCGGGCAAAGGCACCCAAGCCGTAAGGCTCGTTGAAAAATATGGTGTCCCTCAGATTTCTACCGGAGACATTTTCCGCAAGAACATCAAAGAGGGCACTGAGCTTGGTAAAAAGGCTCAGGAATACATGAATGCAGGTGGACTGGTTCCTGACGAACTGGTCGTAGACCTTGTCAAAGACAGACTCATGCAGGATGATTGTGCGAACGGATATCTGCTTGACGGATTCCCTCGCACGATCGCTCAGGCTGAGCAGCTGGATGAGTTCCTCAAAGAGCAGGGTACAAAGCTTGACGCAGTCATCAACTTCGAGGTCGGTTACGACACTCTTATGGAGAGACTGACCGGAAGAAGACTGTGCAAGGCCTGTGGAGCAAGCTATCATATCAAGAACTTCCCGCCAAAGACTGACGGCGTATGCGACAAGTGCGGCGGAGAGCTCATACAGAGAGACGATGATACCGAAGAGACGGCTCGCAAGAGGATCGAAGTCTATGAGGAATCGACAGCTCCTCTGATCGAGTACTACACCAAGTCAGGCGACCTCAAAAACTTTAATGCGGAGAAAGACGCCAGCGAAGTATTTGAGGACATAGTCAGAGAGTGTGGTGAGTAGAATATGATTATGATAGTAATCAAGTCAAAACGTGAGATTGAGCTGATGAGAGAGCCTTGCAAGGTCACGGCCGAGCTTCTGAAAGAACTCGAAGACTTTGTAAAGCCTGGCCTGTCCACAAAGGACATCTCAGACTTTGCGGAGAAGAAGATAGAAGCTCACGGCATGAAGCCTACATTCAAAGGCTACGGCGGATTCCCCGCAGCAGCATGCGTATCGGTCAACGAGGAAGTCATCCACGGTATACCGAACGCGTCTCGAATCCTTAAGGAAGGCGACATCGTAAGTATAGATGTAGGCGCCACCTACAAGGGCTACAACAGTGACGCGGCTCGCACATACGCTGTAGGAAAAATCAGCGAAGAAGATCAGAAGCTCATCGATGTTACGAGACAGAGTTTCTTCGAAGGCGTCAAGTACGCTATGGAAGGCTACAGGATCGGAGACATCGGACACGCGATACAGACATATGCTGAGAGCTTCGGTATGGGAGTCATCAGAGACTATACCGGACACGGCACGGGCTCGAGGCTCCACGAAGATCCGTACATTCCGAATTACGGAAAGGCGGGTAAGGGAGCTAAGATCGAGCGCAACATGACATTGGCCATCGAGCCGATGATCGCGCTTGGCACCTACGAGGTAAGAGTCCTGGCAAATGAGTGGACCGTAGTTATGGCTGACGGTAAGAGATCGGCCCACTACGAAAACACAATACTCGTTACTGACGGCGAACCCGAGATTTTAACTCTGTAACAGGAGGGAAGCAATGGCTAAGAACAACACAATCGAGGCTATGGGCACAGTAATCGATGCTCAGCCGAATGCAATGTTCAAGGTGAAGCTCGACAATGACTTCGAGATACTCGCTCATATATCCGGTAAGATCAGAATGAACTACATTCGTATCCTGCCGGGAGACAGAGTTAAGGTCGAATTATCGCCTTATGATCTGACAAGAGGAAGAATCACCTGGAGAGAAAAATAGATAGCAACCTTAAATGGGAGGTATTAAAAAATGAAAGTAAGAGCATCTGTAAAGCCAATGTGCGACAAGTGCAAAGTCATCAAGAGACACGGTCGCGTAATGGTAATATGCGAGAATCCTAAACACAAACAGAGACAAAAAAATACAATATTTTTGCAATCAAAAATGCTATTATGAAGCGTTCGTCGAGACCTATCCCGGCGAGGTAACGAGCCGATGGAAGGTCCGATGCGAGAGCTGCCCGAGAGAACGATCATAGAGAGTTCGAGTGGATCGCAGCTCACCGCCCCCAAGGGTGTACTGTGCCCTTGGGAATTCGTGCGCGAAGACTATTGTTTATAAGCTCTGCAGGGCCGAGACTGCAGGTAAAAAGCTTAACAAATCAAATGAACACCCGTCTGTATCGCCCTCGGAAAGGCGACGGAAGATGGGAAAGGAGGAACAGAATGGCAAGAATTGCCGGAGTAGACCTGCCTAGAGATAAGAGGATCGAATACGGTCTGACATACATCTATGGAATCGGTCTGACAACATCGAGAGTTATTCTCGAAAAGGCTGGAGTAGATCCAGACATCAGAGTCAGAGATCTGACAGAAGAAGACGCCGGTAAGATCAGAAGAGTCATCGATGCTGACTACATGGTAGAGGGTGACCTCAGAAGAGAGACTTCCCTTAACATCAAGAGACTCATGGAGATCGGATCTTACAGAGGTATCAGACACAGAAGAGGACTCCCTGTAAGGGGTCAGAAGACAAAGACGAACGCAAGGACTCGCAAGGGACCTAAGCGTCTCGCTGGAAAGAAGAAATAAGGGGAAGGAGGTATAAGTTATGGCTGTAAAGAAAACAGTAAGAAAGAAAAGAAGAGAACGTAAAAACGTTGAAAGAGGCCAGGCTCATATCCAGTCCACCTTCAACAATACGCTTATCACACTGACCGACATGGACGGAAACGCTCTCAGCTGGTCTTCCGCTGGTTCGAACGGATTCAGAGGCTCCCGTAAGAGCACTCCATTCGCAGCAGCAGAGGCAGCTACAGCAGCGGCTAAGGCGGCTATGGAACACGGTCTCAAGACAGTTGAAGTCTACGTTAAGGGACCAGGATCCGGTAGAGATTCCGCAGTAAGAGCACTTGAAACTGCAGGTCTTAAGGTAACCATGATCAAGGACGTAACACCGATCCCACACAATGGTTGCAGACCGCCTAAGAAGAGAAGAGCCTAATCGGGAAGGAGGATCATAATATATGTCAAGAGATAGAGGACCTGTACTGAAAAGAGCAAGAGCTCTCGGCATCGAGCCTCAGTACCTGGGTGTAAATAAGAAGTCCAAGAGACATGGCGCTGTTCGCCGCCGCAAAAAGAGCGAATACGGAATCCAGCTGACAGAAAAGCAGAAAGTAAGATTCACATACGGCCTTTCCGAGACTCAGTTCAGAAACCTTTTCGATAAGGCTTCGAAGAGAAAAGGTGGAGCCGGTGAAAATCTCCTCATCATGCTCGAGAGCAGACTGGACAATGTAGTGTTCAGAATGGGATTCGCAGCTACAAGAAGAGAAGCTCGTCAGCTCGTTAATCACGGTCACTTCCTGGTCAACGGCAAGAAGGCAGACATTCCTTCAATGGAACTCAAAGCCGGTGATGTCGTATCAGTAAAGGCTAAGTCACAGTCATCGCCTAAGTTCACAGAGCTTAAGGAGATGATCATCACAACACCAGCCTGGATCGACCTTAATCTTGATAAGTTCGAAGGCAAGATCCTCAGAACTCCTGAAAGAGGAGACGTCGACCTTCCTATCGAAGAGCACTATATCGTAGAGTTCTATTCAAGATAATAGCTTGAGCCGGA
>CADATR010000311.1:458-2260 GCA_902790885.1 uncultured Eubacteriales bacterium | reverse complement strand
TTTTTTTGTCAGGGAGTATTCGACGCGTACGGGCATTTCGTCATACTGCCTGCTCGCCCGTTCCAATTCCCGATCGAGCGCCTTTCCGGGATCGAGAATATCTTCTGTCTCCACAATAAGCGACACCGTCTGATTGTAATTAGATGGCAGACTCAGACCTTTAGCATTACAAAAATCTATATACTGAACATAAGCTTTCTTACTCTCCGCGAGACTTTTTTTATCTTCACCGTGTTTGATGCTCTTCTGAATATTTTTAATGACATTAATGGTCGATTCCTCTGAGACAGTGCGATTATGAATAGATGTTATGTTCGCAACCTGAGATTTTATCCCCTGCCATTTAAACCAACGCAACATTTTCCAGATAAATTTCGGATCGTGGACAAATAAGCAAATCAAGCCAACTACTATTGCTACTAACACTAAAATTATTATGAGCATATACGCTTCTCCCCGTTTGATAAACCCATACAATAAATGAGTTCTAGTTTTATGTAAGCTCTTTCAGTCCCGGCCGCAGCCCTTTGAACTTTCCCTTCCACTCATCTGAGATCCGGTAGGAATCACAGATCTTCTGTATGGCCTTCCCGTTGATGCTGTAGCTTAGTTTATTGCCCGGCATCCACTGATACACCTTCTCCGGCTCGAAGATGGCAAGCTCCGCAATCAGCCATGCCTCTCCCATCTGCACATAATAGTGATCGTGATCTGCCATCAGCGGGAGCAGCTCATCCGCATGCCCTCTGCCAAGCTTAGAAATGAACATCACATACCCCCAGCGCCGAATAAACGGATCATCCGAGCGCACATAGCGCTCTGCATAGGACAGGGCCTTGTTAAAATCCAGATCGGTCACAAATCTGATCAGCCCGTCCGTATGCCACCAGTCCGAAAACAGCAGGTTCTGATCGATAAACCTCATGCGCTCCTCTGCGCCTTTGATCTGCTCAAGTGAGACATAATAATAAATCCGGTGAAACTGCTGCTCCGTGAGGACATACGGCCTCAGCGGCGACGCATCCGCCTTCGCCTTCACATAGCGCTTAATCAGCATATCGATATCTTTCGTCTTGTAGTCTTCCGGCAGCGTATCAATATCTGCCTGGACCAGTTCTCTTGTCAGTACCATAGTTTTTCTCCGCAAAATTTTTCTGATGGTTCTATTTTACCAGACTGCCGGCTCTGCGGATATCGCAATATCGAACCAGCAAAGCGTGATTTGCATGTGCTATGATTATGATAAACGTACACGAATATCGTCAGGAGAATACCTATGGAAAATGAAAGCAAATATACACTGAAGGTCGTACTCATCCACGGCCAGAACCACACCGGCAGCACCTGCCACATCGCGCGTGAGCTCGCCGATAAGCTCGGCGGCGAGACAACTGAATTCTTCCTTCCCCGGGACTTCGGCGCATTCTGCGTGGGCTGCTGCCGCTGCCTCTACGAGTCAGAAAATGCCTGTCCGCACGCGGCGAAGCTCGCTCCCATCGTCAAAGCAATCGATGAGGCGGACGTTCTGATCCTCGCAAGCCCGGTCTACGTCTACCACGTGACCGGCGCAATGAAGGCCTTCCTCGATCATTTCGCATACCGCTGGATGATCCACCGGCCGGATCCGTCCATGTTCCGGAAGCAGGGAGTTTGCATTTGCACGGCTGCCGGCGCAGGTGTTAAGTCCACCCTGAAGGACATGGCGGACAGTCTGTTCTTCTGGGGTGTCGGAAAGATCTACCAGTACGGACTGCCGGTGCATGCGACCAGATGGAATAAGGTCAGTGAGAAGAAGAGAGCTG
>CADATR010000311.1:0-442 GCA_902790885.1 uncultured Eubacteriales bacterium | reverse complement strand
GAAAAAAATCCTTGCGGCACGCGGCCATGTCAGGCCCGGTCTTAAGACAAAGGGGATGTTCCTTGTCATGCGGATGATTCAGAAGAGAGGCTTCACCGAAACAGACGGAGCATACTGGCGGAAAATGGGCTGGCTCGGAAAGAAGAGGCCGTGGAAATGAAGACGCATACGCGGAACAATAAGCATTCGTGCAGATCCCGCTCAATAACCTGATGCGAGGTGCTGGAATACCTGTGTGTCAGGGCCGGCATTCTCTTTCTATTATGCTTCCGCCACAGCAAAAGCCCCTGCAGGAAGTTTCCTTCCCACAGGGGCTGCGTCAGCAAATAGATTGTTTTTTATTCGATCAGAAAGTCGATTAGCCTGACGATATTTATCCCGTCAATTGATGCCGTTGAAGCTGCTCGCTGGGTGATAATGACTTTTTCATAATTATCTTTTA
>CADATR010000310.1 GCA_902790885.1 uncultured Eubacteriales bacterium | reverse complement strand
ATAAGCTTCGCCGCAAGCTCGTTGAGAAGGCTCTCAGAGCACTTCAGACAGAGGTCGACGGACAGAAGGTATTTGAAGACTAATCCATAGCAATTGCATCTGAGGCTGCGGTCATTATAAAGCGGCTGCAGCCCCAGATGCGGGTAATGGAGGCAGCATGTCTGAGATCACAGTCTGGACAAAACAGAACAGAGCAGTACTTGACCAGCTTGATGCAGCCGGAAGGTTTATAGCGGATGAGCGCTATATGCGCAGTGAACTCGAAGATACAGCTGACATAATGCTGTTCATATACCGGTGGCTCGCCGCTCATATGCCGTCAGGGGCTGTACGGCCTCAGGACGTATCGTTTCCTGTGTGGGTCTCATTCTCAAGAGAGACCACAATGAGCCCCGAACCCGGATACGCAGTACTCAAACTTAAGGTGGATGAGAACCTGGTGACCCCTGTCAACATAGAGAAGTGGACAAGGATAACCAATTATTCATACATCCCGCTCGATGCAGAAGATGAGTCGGAACACAACAGGCTGATGAGCGAAATGGGAATAAGCAGTGCACAGGCGGTAATGAGCGGTTTCTATCCTGATATAAAACAGAAGATAATCGCAAGCTGGGACAGACTGTTTGACGATGCGGCAATGAGCGGAAGCAGCAATGCATATGGCCTGATGTGGGAGGTAAAGAAAGAATGGGTGCAGAATATATATACAAAAAATATGAAGAAAGCGCCGGGATCTTTCTGGCTGCATATGACGCGTATATACGCGAGGCGGAGAAGCTGGTGTCAAGACCTGAGCCATGGACATATCCGTACTGGGCCTTTGCTTCGATGCAGCAGGTCGATCTGTCAGGCGGGGGCAGAGTGATGAAGCTCTCCGTCCCTGTTGATCAGGCGGTGTTCTTTGATGCCTATGACTGGTACAAAGTTCTGAGGCTGTCGTATATCGGAGATAACGATGCAGATGAAGCTTCTTTTTCGCAGGAGCTGCAGAGGCGGGGGATAAGGGACACTTCAGAGGTGATCCTTAAACCTTTCTACCCGGATCTGAAAAGGAAAGTCACAGACAGCTGGAAGAAGATATTCAGGCATGATGACACAATCAGAAAGGCGCTGATAAACGGCGAAGTTCAGGAAATCGACGGTGTAAGAGCCATTCAGGCCGGGCTTTGGCAGATAAAAAAAGAATGGCTCATATAAGCCAATCTGAACGCAGTTCCCAGCACAGACCGACGATCCGTGACGGGTCCTGAGGTTTGACGGTATAGACGGATTCCCAGCTTTTGAGGACTTTCTGTTTCAGAAGAGGATAGAAGTTGCCGGCGCTGCCGCTGATAAGAGACGCGGGATTGGATATTCCGTATCTTGCCAGTTCGGACTCATGAGCAAGTTCATCAGCTTCATCGGCAGGGTAGTATATGTGGTTGATCATATGCTCCCATACTTCATCGTTCGCAAGGATGTAATGTCCGTCCGGAATATCAAGTCTGAGAAAAACATCATCCGGTGAATCAGGTATGGCATCTGTACCTTCGGGACTCAGCCACACAGGATAAAGCAATCCGTCGGGAATGGATATCTGTTTTTTAGCCATCGAAGTAAGTATGCGGTACAGGGAAGCATAGTGCTCTGTAATAGTAGTGTACTTCTGACGCACAAACTCTTCGCGGACTGTATATATGCCTCTTGTATTGAGCTCAGAAAGAACCTGAGGGTCCTGCCTTGTAACAAAAATCATATTCTGGCAACCTTTCTGCATGCGTCGAGCATGCGGGCAGTCTGAGATTCAGGCGTGACACCGCGGTCATGACCGAGAAGCTGGGTGAGAAGGGCAAAGAAGAAAGCTATGGTCATATCATTGACCAGAATTATATCCTGATCGGAACGTTTACCCTCAAGCAGAGGAATCAGGAGAATGAGGTTTCTGCTTTGCAGACTCGCTGTTCTGAACATGGCTTCAAGTACGAAGTCACCTGAAGAATCTCTTTCGGGAGGTATCAGCTCGAGGTATTCCCTGATCACGTCAGAAAGCTCAGCGCTGTGACGGCTGAAGAAAAGGGTGTTGAACTCCTCCGGGTTTGAAAAAGCATGCTTGCAGAAGTACTCCCATGACAGAAGATAGACTTTCTCGTCATAAGAGTCGTCTGTATCCGGATCGAGATCTTTGGTGGCGTTGGCCATCTCTTCTGTATAGTCCTGCAGAGCATGTACGCACGCGAAAAGAACGAGTTCATCTATATCCTTGAAATAACGGTAAATGAGAGCACTGTTCATGCCAACACGGCTGCCTAGAGATCTTGCTGATACAGACTGAATTCCGCTTTCACGAATCATCTCCATGGCACTACGGATCAAAGCCACTTTGTTATTTCTGACTATCTCAGGTGACATTGCGGGTCTGCCCATATTTACGCTCTCCTTTATTGCTGAACTATTGAAAACACAAATACGTAAAAGAGTTTCTTAAGTGAATTTTAACAACCAAACTGAGTCTGTTACAAGGATTTAACGAGTTTTAATAAACTTGTTAAAAAAATACTTTACAGTACATATAGATTTTATCTATAATGCGAATAAAGAAAACGCGTTTACTAAAC
>CADATR010000309.1 GCA_902790885.1 uncultured Eubacteriales bacterium | reverse complement strand
TGCCGAAAAGCCTCTCCGATGAATCACAGATGCTCATCGCGTTTATGACGCCTCTTGCGGATTCGATGGCCGCCATTATGAGCACGCTGCCCTCAGGCCTTCCGAATTCCCTTTCGGCCTCGGCGATGGCATACTCTACAGTGCGCACATCATCGGCCTTCTCTGTCTTCGGGATGCGGATGGAGTCGCAGCCTCCCGCGACCGCACATCTGACGTCCTCACGCCAGAGGTTCGTATCGAGTCCGTTTATGCGCACCACTCTCTCAACGCCCCTGTAGTCTATCTCCTGAAGCGCGTGATAGAGAGAGTATCTCGCCGCGTCCTTCTCTCTCTCAGCTACGGCGTCTTCAAGGTCGAGCATGATCGAATCCGGTTTGTAAACATACGGATCCTTGATGAGGCTCGGTTTCTGACAGTTCAGAAACATCATGGTGCGGCGCAGGCGGTATTTATCAGGATTGTTCATCGTATCATACCTCCCCAGTTGACTCTTCCCTCGTGTCCGGCGGCGCGCATCACCGCGCATTCCACCCTTGCCTTGATGGTGCAGTCGAGGGCTCCTTTATCGACGATGCTGACTCTGGCTTTTTTTACATCGAGCCTCTTCAGCGTCTCATTGGCCACCTTTCTTATCTGGCGTCCGTACTGCCTGATCACAGTGCTCTCAAGCTCGAGCTCCAGCCCTTTTTCGGCCGGCTCTATAGTGACCATGCAGTCGCTGCTCTCAAGAGTGCCCGCGACCGCGGCTTTTTTGATTTCCATGCTTCTCCTCCCGCTTAGTCTCTATCTGTTCTGCGCAGCGTAGTAATTCATGAGGCATCCTTCGAGGATTATCTCTTTTTCGTCATCGGTAAGCCCCTTCACGTAGAGAGTCAGGTCGCTGACCGATCCGTCCTTACGGACAGCTTTTGCAGGGATATCTTCCTGTCCGCTTTCCACAGCGGCGCGGATGCCCGGAACGAATACGAAGTCGCCGTCCTCATAAGGGAATTCGTCTCCCTCAGCGAGCGTGAACGGCAGTATGCCCCAGTTGATGCAGTTGCTGCGATAGCGCTTTGTAGCGTATTCGTAGCAGATGTTCGCGAATCCGCCGAGCACCTTCTGGCACGAAGCAGCCTGCTCACGTGCAGAACCGTCGCCCGGCTTGTTGGCGAATACGCAGGATCCGAACTGAGTGTTCTTCAGCAGCTCATCGGCATTACCCACGGTGCCGAGGACTTTTACCAGCTTTTCAGGCCTCTCTCCCGCGCGGCGGGCTGCCTCGTCAGCGGCCACGGCCTTTGATCTGCCGACGTACTCAGGAACGCGACGCGAAAGCGCGAATTCCGAGAGCCTCAGCGGATTGCTCCTGTAGGAGCTTGTCTCGCCTGAAGGGATAAGCTCGTCGGTCGTTGTGACCGGATCCCTTATAACAGCCGCAAGCTCGAGCAGCAGGTTGTCCGCGAGCTCGTACATCTTCGGCCAGTCGGTGATGTTAGGTCCGAGTATGAGCTCTGTGTCTGGCTCGGCCTTTCCGAATCCGTAGTAGCAGCGTTTTTTGTATACTTCGTTATCGAAGGTGTACGGGACATGCTCTGTCTCGTAATCTATGTCTGTAGCCGCGGTTATGTATCCGCCGCTCAGAGCGGTAGCGGCGATCGATCTCGAATCCATGAGAGCGACTGCGCTGATCTGTCCCTCGCCCGGCTTGGAACCTTCGCGGTTAGGGAAGTTCCTCGTAGTGTGGCGAAGCGAGAGCCCGTTGTTTGCAGGCACGTCTCCGGCTCCGAAGCACGGTCCGCAGAACGACGGCTTTATGACAGCTCCAGCCTCGAGCAGGGCTTCTGTTTTGCCTGCACGCGTCAGAGCCAGGCTGGTCGGCACGCTCGTAGGATATACCGACAGCGAGAAGTAGCCGTTTCCGGTGCTTCCGCCTTTAAGGATGTCGGCAGCCTCGACTATATTGTCGAAAATGCCGCCCGAGCATCCGGCGATGATGCCCTGATTTGCAAGCACACCCTT
>CADATR010000308.1 GCA_902790885.1 uncultured Eubacteriales bacterium | reverse complement strand
ATGAAGAATGCCCTCCGCCACCTGATCAGCATCCCAACAAGAAGGGACGCAAGAAAAAAGGAAAGGAGCGGGCACTGATTGAACGCCTGGAAAAACTCAGAGCGGAGAAATGGAAGAAAACAAAAAAGAGATCATAGAAAAGCTGACCAAGGCAGTGAAGCGGACCCGCGAGGGACAGTGCATTCAGAACATCGTATACAAAAAGGGATATGGAGACGATGAGATCGTGTACATAAATTATGGCTCAATCACAAAACTTGTGGGATTTAGGGTTCCTGACATAACTTCTCCGGCTCATGTCTAGTAGCTTCAGGAAGAAGTATTCATCATCAGGATAACCGTATCCCTGTCTGCGAAGAGTCTTGATCTTGTTGTTGATGCCTTCGATTTTTGCTGCTGATATATCATAAGTGGCATGAGCAATGATCCCTTCAAAGTGATTGCTCAGTAGTCGCCTGAACCAGAGCAGATGCGCATTTCCTGTTGCCTGGCATATATCCATGATACTGATGATATCCTCAGACATGAGACACTCATCGGTCCGCAAATAGGCCAGTGCCAGTTTTTCCTTGATCAGGTCAAGGGTAAAGAGGAGCTGATTCTCTTCGAGCAGATGATTATAGCGCTCTTCATATCCGGATTTCCGGATGATGTCCTCTGTTCTGAACAGACTGCTCCCTTTGTGGACCACGCGTTCCTGCGCGGCATCGACGTCCTTCCTCTGAAGCGTCTTTCGAGATGCTGTCAGGATATATTTTGCCTTCTTCAGTGCCCTGGCAGCCTCGATGTTGCCTTCCTCATAAAGGCGACGCTGTTCATCCTTACGAACTTCGCTTACTACCTTATCGTTGAAGTTCTTGACGATATGGAAGTAATCGAATACCGGCTGGATATGGGGACACTTTTCCTCAAACGCTTCCTGGAAATCAGAGTTCATGTCGCAGGCGACGGCTTCGACATGGTCCATCCATTCCAGGCCAACATGCTCAATGAAGTCGTACACGACCTGTTTCTTCTTACCGCCTGCGATCCAGAGGATGTGTCCGGTTTCCATATCGATGATATGGGTGGCATACCGATGCCCGTTGTGGAGCTTGAATTCATCAATACCAAGGAACCTCGCATACTTTACCGGTTTGACCAGCTTCCCGTCCGGTGTGGTATAAAGCTCCTGGAGGCGTTCCTTATCGATTGCCTTTACAACATTCTTCCCAAGGCCGGCAAGCTCTGCGACCTCCTTGTTCGTGTAAGTCCCACAGGCCAGCAGGTCACAGACATACTGATGCAGTTCTGTCGTGATCCGGTGGCCGGGAGCTTTAAAGGAAACGTACTGTGTCCGGGTGTTGCCGCATCCGGGGCATACATACTGGTTCCTTGTAAATGAAATGTCGCTCAGATATCCGCCAAACGGAAGATGCCTCAGAGTGATGCGCAGATGATTGTTCACGTGCATCTTAGCGCCGCAGCAGCTGCAGACAAGATCCTCATTATCAGTCTGGAGCGTACCGCAGAAGCGGATGACCGGCCGGCCGGAATCAGACAGGCCGGAGGTTGTCGACTCGTTCACGAAGCTGTACAGGCAGGAAGGGATCATCAAAAAATCAGTAGACTGTGTAAATGTTAATTGCCCGTCGGCGTCGGTTCGTATATAATCCAAGACAGAGGATCTCCTTTTGATTGGGTTTGTTACATCCGGCAAGATGCATTTCCAATCTTACAGGAAGATCCTCTTTTATTCAATTGATGCTGCGATGGTCAGGCAGGCTGTTCTTAGATTCCGAGTCTGAGGGGCACAGCCAAGCCACCCGCAAGGGCCTGGCCTTGACAGGGTTCTCAGGCAATGCTACGATGCCCGGGCCCAACGGTGGAGAAAGCAGGCTGTTCCTGAGTTCGTCGCCGTCGGGGTGAAGGCTCTCAAGCATTGCCTGAGGTTCATGTCAAGTCTGGCGGGCGAGGTCGAATACCTATAGTGTGGCAGGGTCAATCCCACAAGAAAAGTGATTGACCC
>CADATR010000307.1:1014-3029 GCA_902790885.1 uncultured Eubacteriales bacterium | reverse complement strand
AGAGTAGCGTTGCGCCCGCTCGTTACAAGTCCTCTGGTGATTACTCTCGAGAGGATGTTCACATCTATATTTCCGCCCGACACAAGGCATACTACCTTTTTGCCCTCTACCGGGATCTTTCCGAACATCATTGCCGCAACTGATACGGCACCTGCGCCCTCAGCGATCAGCTTCTGCTTTTCGATGAGTGAGAGTATCGCTGCCGCGATCTCATCTTCTGTGACTGTGACGACCTCATCCACATATTTCTTTATAAGTGAGAATGTGAGATCGCCCGGGTGCTTTACCGCGATTCCGTCGGCGAATGTACTGACCGTATTCAGTGTCACCTGCTCATCGTACTTAAGGCTGTCTGCCATGCTGGCAGCTTCCTTTGCCTGAACACCATATATCTTGATGCTCGGTTTGAGCTTTTTCATTGCGTACGAAATACCTGAGATAAGACCGCCGCCGCCTATAGGAACGACGACTGCGTCCACATCAGGAAGCTGATCGAGTATCTCGAGCCCGATCGTGCCCTGACCGGCTATGACATCCGGATCATCGAACGGATGAATGAACGTAGCCCCTGTTTCATCACGAAGCTTGCACGCGTAGGCGTAGGCATCATCATACGCACCCTTTACCAGACGCACCTCAGCGCCCAGCGCCTTTGTAGCCTCGACCTTGCTGATAGGTGCTCCGTCAGGCATGCAGATAATGCTCTTTGCTCCCCTGTGTGTTGAGGCAAGAGCTACTCCCTGAGCGTGGTTTCCGGCACTGCAGGCGACAATACCCGCAGCCTTCTCTTCTTCGTTCAGTCTGCTTATCTTGAAATAAGCGCCTCTCAGCTTGAAACTTCCGGTCCTCTGCAGGTTCTCGGTTTTAAGATACACCTCGTTGCCTTTGCTTAAGTGCGGCGAATAGATCAGATCAGTTTTACGCGCTACGTCCTTTAGCGTGAACGATGCCTGATATATTTTGTCAAGCGACAGTTTGCTGTTTGAACTCATTTTTCTTCCATTACCCTTCTTAATTATTCTCAGTACCTTCCAGCCATGTGATGAGCTGGTTTGCCGTCCGGCCCGACATGCCTCCGTGACGCAGCTCCCATTTGCGGGCAGCGTCTTCGAGGTCTTTACCGCTCAGTTCTATACCCTGTCTTGCGGCGAGAGTCCTCACTATTTCGAGGTATTCCTTCGGATCCGGTTTCGGATAATAAATATTTATACCGAATCTGCTCGCGAGGGAGAGTTTTTCCTCCATTGTGTCCGAGCGGTGTACATCTTCGTTGTACTCCATGTCGTTCCGGTCTTTCCATGTCTCGCGTATCAGATGACGGCGGTTCGATGTGGCATAGATCAGTACTCTGTCTGATTTTGTCTCAAGCGCTCCTTCTAGCATTGCCTTGAGTTCTTTGTAATCGCTCTCATCCTCTTCGAATGAGAGATCATCAAGGAACAGTATGAATCTGTAATTTCTTTTTTTGATAGCGGAAAGGATCTGCGGGATCTTTCCCCTGTCAGGTTTTGTTACATCGATCAGCCTCAGCCCTCTGCCTGAGTATTCATGCATCAGCGCATGGACACTTGTCGACTTGCCGGTGCCGCTGTCTCCGTAGAGGAGCACATTGTTGGCATAATGACCGCTTACAAACGCTTCGGTATTCTCTCTCAGAGTCTTCTTCTGCGATTCGTATCCGACCAGATCGTCAAGCGTAACATCAGTGCTGTCTGCTACCGGCACAAGTCTCAGATCCGCCTCGTTCGGTGATCCGGAATCGACCCTGAAAGCATTGTAAAGGCCGTAGATACCGGCCCCATATCTGCTGTAGTATCCGGTGAGCACGCGGGTGAATTCGTCCACGCTTTCAGCCGATGCCAGCTGTCCGCTCAGTTCGCAGATGCGCTTGCCGGCAGCTGTTATGCAATCCCCGCCGAATGGCTCCTTGTAATCCAGCATCAGCGGAAGCAGGTTCTCATCTTCGTCAAAATCTTCCCTGCCTGCCCTGAAAAGCTCCATGAAGATCGCAAGAT
>CADATR010000307.1:0-974 GCA_902790885.1 uncultured Eubacteriales bacterium | reverse complement strand
TCAGGCTGCAGCTCACGCCGCTCGCAAGCCAGCGTAAATGCGTTATCATGCATCATAAGCGTGTATGTGAGCCAGTGCTGCCACACATTGCCCGACAGTCCGAATTCTGTCGCGAAAGCCGCCAGCTTTCCTGCAAGCCCGGCAGCGGACCCTGTCACACAGCCGTCCCAGTCCGTATAAAAAAGAAAGTTGTTCTTCTTTGTTTTCATTTAGTTCCTTCCGATTTTTTCAAGCACAGCTTTTTTCATCTCGCTGCCCTTGATAAAGTCTGTCTGTCCCGGGGCCTTTATGTCAGCCGTACGCAGACCGTCTGCGAGCACATCCGCAACTGCCTTTTCGACAGCGTCTGCCTCTTCGGCAAGATTGAACGAATATCTCAGCATCATGGCTGCCGAAAGAATCGCCGCAATCGGGTTGGCTATGTCCTTTCCGGCAATATCAGGAGCCGATCCGTGGATAGGCTCATACATGCCCCTCGATGAGCTGCCCAGCGAAGCTGAGGCCAGGAGTCCTATCGATCCCGTCACCTGCGATGCCTCGTCAGACAGTATGTCTCCGAACATATTTGAAGTTACGATCACGTCGAAGAACGACGGATCACGTATTATCTGCATTGCCGCGTTGTCTACATACATGTCGTCGAGTCTGACGTCAGGGTACTCAGTCTCTCCGAGCCTGTGCACACTTTCACGCCAGAGCCTCGATGTTTCAAGCACGTTGGCCTTGTCTACGCTTGTCACGTGGCCTCTGCGCTTTCTGGCTGTCTCAAAAGCTCTCCTTGCTACGCGCTCTATCTCAGCTACACTGTAAGACTCCGTATCATATGCTGCGTCGCCCGCCTCATTTCTGCCGCGGTCGCCGAAGTATATGCCGCCTGTAAGCTCGCGTACTATCATCAGATCGAAGCCCTTTGCGGCAATGTCCGGTCTGAGTACGCATGCATCAGCAAGAGCCGGCTGTATTGACGCCGGTCT
>CADATR010000306.1 GCA_902790885.1 uncultured Eubacteriales bacterium | reverse complement strand
CGCCTCGTCCGTACTCTTGAAATCGCAGGCTATTATAACGTCTTTTGCCATGATGCACCTCCCCGGTCCTGAGGCCGGCTCCCTCTACATCTGTCTCTTATGCTTTTATTATAGATTCTTTGCTTATTCTGCGCTACCGCTTAATCTCTTTATGCCGTATTTTTTCATTGCGGCAGGAAGATCCCTTACTATATCGCGTGATGCGTACGGATCAGTGAGATTCGCCGCACCTACTTCTACCGCGGCTGCGCCTGCCATCATCATCTCAAGCACGTCGTCGGCCGAGCTTACTCCGCCCATGCCTATGACAGGTATCTTCACTGCTTTCGCAGTCTGATATACCATACGAAGAGCTACCGGGAATACCGCCGGTCCCGAGAGACCGCCTGTCACGTTCGCGAGGACAGGCCGCTTTGTTCTGAGGTCTATCCTCATCCCCATAAGCGTGTTGATAAGACTCACCCCGTCAGCGCCTTCTGTCTCGCAGGCTTTTGCTATCTCCGTTATGTCAGTCACGTTCGGCGAGAGCTTTATGATAAGCGGCTTGTCGGTCATCCATCTGACAGCCTTTACCACGGAAGCGGCCATGTGCGGATCCGTTCCGAAGCTCATTCCGCCTCCGTGCACGTTAGGGCAGCTGATATTTATCTCATACCAGCCTATCATGTCCGATACGGAAGACCGGTCCAGCCTCTTTACGACCTCTGCGTACTCATCGGCAGAAAAACCGCTTACATTGGCCATTACCGGCTTATGGAATACCTGCGCCAGCTTAGGGAGTTCTTCCCTTATAACATCATTCACGCCTGGGTTCTGCAGACCTACCGAATTGAGCATGCCCGCAGGACACTCGGCTATGCGCGGAGTGTCGTTGCCGAAGCGCGGATCAAGAGTCGTTCCCTTGAATGAGAACGTTCCCAGACAGTTGATGTCATAGAGTTCGGCAAACTCATAGCCGAAACCGAAAGTGCCCGATGCCGGAATTACCGGATTATCCAGTGTTATACCGCAGAGGTTTACCCTTGTATCAGGCATGGCATCATTTATATCGACTCTTCTTACTTCTGCCACAGTATCTCCTCCGTTCTGAAAACAGGACCGTCCTTGCATATCCGTTTGTTCCCGTATTTTGTCTTCATGCTGCAGCCCATGCAGGCTCCGAAGCCGCATCCCATGCGCTCTTCAAAGCTCATCTGGCCGCTTATGCCGGCCTTTTCATATACCTCATCATATACAGCCTTCAGCATAGGTCCCGGGCCGCAGGTGTAGAAGTGAGTGAAAGTCTCTCCTCTTCCCAGAAGCACTTTGAACGCGTCGATGACTGTGCCGCTGATCCCGCTGCTTCCATCAGCTGTCGCAACTATGACTTTCGCTCCTGCTCTCCTGAATTCTTTCACATAGTAGACCTCATCGGCGCTGTTGAATCCGAGAATAACCGTCGGATGGTTCCTGAAGCAGCGCGCTGTCAGGTACAGAGGCGGTATGCCGACTCCGCCGCCTATGAGGAGCGGACTGTCACCGGCTTCCGAAAGATCGTAGCCGTTCCCGAGCCCGGTAAGCACATCGAGTTCTTTGCCGGTCTCAAAGCGCGTCATCTCATCTGTGCCCTTGCCGAGCACCTTGTAGATAATGGTGACGCTGCCCTCTTCAACATTGCACACGCTGATCGGGCGTCTCAGGAAGTGTCCGTCCAGCTTTATGTTGATAAACTGTCCCGGCGCCGTTATCCCGCTCACATCACCGTCAAGCTTCATGAGCCATGTGCTCGGAGTGAGCTGCCTGTTTTCACTTATGGTAAATAGACCCTGTTTCATTGATTCTCCGTTATGCGTCGATAGTAGATATCGTCTGTGTTGTCTCCTCGAGAACGTCCAGCAGAACGCTTACCGTGTCGAGCGATGTGAAGAGTGTCGCATTGTTCTCGCTCGCGCACTGCCTTATGAGGGCTCCGTCGTTCGCTGTCACGTGATCTCCCACCTTACGGGTGTTGAGGATGTACGCGATATGTCCGTTCCT
>CADATR010000305.1 GCA_902790885.1 uncultured Eubacteriales bacterium | reverse complement strand
CCGCCGGAGCGGATGATGTGTCTGATGGAATTATGACGATATCGCCTGCATAAGTCGAGCCCTGAACATTGCCCTGTTCGACTCCGTTTACAACTATCTTTCCCGTGACATTGCTGGTCTCATCTATGTAGAGCCAGCCAAGATGGCTGTCAGCAGTTATTGTCCATGAGGAGCCTTCAGTAATTGCGACTGCTGCGTGATGCCGTGTATTGTAAGTCTCGTCCGGGCAGTAATCCTTGAAGCCCTCCTGAACTGCGACACTGTTCCAATGAGCTGCATCGTATCCGTTGATCGCTCCGGACAGAGTGGTGTTTTTGAGGGTAAGGCCTAAGTCGCGCTGGTAATCCTCATGCAGGATGTTGCCTTTTACGTCCATATCCTTCATAGAGATATGTATAGGCGAGGTGGTTGCTCCATCAGGGAAGGCTACCCTGTTCGGATCATTACTGATAACGGTATGGATGATATTGCCTGACCCGTCTTTTCCTGCAATAAGCTCGCAGTCCTCGAAGTTTATGGCGGCGTTTGTTGATTTAATAAGGACCACGCTGCCGCGCGTATGGTTGATATAACCGTCCTGGGTTTCGCCGTAGGAGATGCCCTTATCCAGTGTTTTGTCTGTTCTAAAGGTCGAGCCTCGGGCAAAGACATTCGTGTATTTTTTCAGGAGCTCCTCCTTGGAATACCCTTCATATTCCCAGTATTCCGGAAGGTTTTCGCTGTAGATAACAAGTGCATTTCTGCCGCCTTCGATAACTGAACCTGTGCCTTTATCGCTCCAGCGGTTCTTTTCTGAATCTTCAAGCTTTGCTGAAAGGGTAGTGATCTCCTCACCGTCTTTTATGGTTCCTATGGCCAGATCGCTGTTGGTTCCGGCAAGTATTCCGACCTCTGCCGCCTGGATATGGCTGCCATATACATAAAGCTTGCTGAACAGATCGGAGTTGGCGCCAAATCCGCCGTCGGCAGCGATAGCTTCGGAGCCGTAGAGATAAAGGCTCAGCTTCTGCGCTTCATTTACAGGCGCTTTATCAAGCATGCCAGCAGCACCGCTTCTCGTGATAAGCGAAGAATTGATATAGAAGCTCTGGCTGGTACCAAGGCCCTGTACTGCATTAAGGCTGCCGGATACAAGGAGGTCTTCGAATCTGCCTGTCATCGGAGCTGCGTCAGTCTCGGTCTCGGACCTTAAATAGGAACTGCTAAGGGCCAGAGAGGTCTTTCCGGATGCCTGGGCAGCATATCCGTCAGTTACAAGCCTTTGGATACCTGAGACTTCGTATTTGCCTGTGACCAGTTCAAACGGAGCGTCAGATAAGACATCTTCATGAAGTTCGCCCTGATACCCGTACAGGCTTCCGGTCGTGCTGACCGGATCGGCGGGTTCAAGATATGCGGGCGCAAAGCCTGCCAGGAGAGAAAAGCAAAGGGAAAGTGGAACAAAAAAAGCAAATATCTTTTTCAAAATTCTACCTCCTGTCTATAATTTAGATGCTTAAAATTAATAGTTAAAAGACAATTAAAAGTAATTACAACTCTGTATTTTAGTGTTTTTACAAAAGGCTGCCCGAAGGCAGCCTTATATAGTTATCAGCCGTATGCTCCCGAATAACCGCAGAAGTCACAGCCTCCTCCGGGGGAACTAGCGTAGTGATTTCCTCTTGCACCTTCAAGTTCAGCACCGCAGGTTATGCAATAACGGGTATGTGTCGAAGTTTCGTCACCTATTGTGGGTTGATAACTACCGAAAGAGTGACCGTTTATCGGATCAAGTGCCGGCAGTATTTCATCATATGTTGCTCCGCAGCCCGGATTTGTGCAAACGTAACATTTCGCGCCGTTATGTAAACAGTCGGGCGGAGAACCTCCCCATCTTTCCCAGTGGTGGCCGGTGGCCGGAATTATCTCATCGTATTCTGCACCGCAGATCGAGCAGTAGTAAACTGTCATGCCGTTGTATTCGCAGACGGGCGGATAACCGCCGCTTTCCACCCAGTTGTGTTCATGAACAGCCGGAGCG
>CADATR010000304.1 GCA_902790885.1 uncultured Eubacteriales bacterium | reverse complement strand
CAGAGCCTCGCCCTGGTTGCTGAAGATCATGACTATGTACTGAAAGTGTCGGATATCGACATACTAACGCTGATCGTCGGAGGAATGACGGATTCGGGCAATGTAAGAAGCGAGCTCCTGAGACTGGCGGGCGCGAAGAACCTCCATGAGATAGAAAGCATCTGCGCTGAGAATGACATCCCGGCAGAGAAGTGCCGCACCCTCACGGAGCTGCTGAAGGTATACGGGGCGCCGCCTGAGGTGATGCCGCGGGTAGAGGAGATCTGCAGGGGGACTGAAGCCGAGGCCGAGGTAAGCGAGCTGGCTGATGTGCTCAGAGGACTTTACCCGGAAGACGGAAGCAAGGGTGACCGCAGGCTGGTACTTGACTTTTCGATAGTGGGTGACACCAACTATTACAACGGAATGGCCTTTGAGGGTTACATCGACGGCATTCCGGAGTCCGTGCTCATCGGCGGAAGATACGACAAGCTGATGAGGAGAATGAAGAAGAAGTCACGCGCGATAGGCTTCGCGATATACATGGATACGCTGAGCATGAGAGGTTAAAGGATTGGAAAATATTATAAATGTAGCTCTTCCGAAAGGAAGGCTGGGAGAAAGAGTATATAAGATGTTTGAGGAGGCAGGCTACGGCTGTGAAGACATATTCAACGGCCGCAAGCTTGTTTTTGAGAATAAGGACGCCGGCGTCAGGTACTTCTGGGTCAAACCATCCGACGTGCCTATCTATGTTGAGCGCGGCGCGGCAGACGTAGGAGCGTGCGGCAGAGACATACTGCTGGAGTACGAGCCTGATGTCTATGAGCTCAGGGACCTCGGTACGGGATTCTGCCGCATGGTGGTGGCCGCGCCGAAGGGCTTCAGGGACGATTCGGATTATCCGCTGAGAGTTGCCACAAAGTTTGTCAACATCGCGCAGGACTACTATTCATCAAAGGGGCGCGACATAGATATAATAAAGCTGAACGGCTCCATAGAGATAGCTCCGCTGCTGGGGCTGTCAGATGTGATAGTCGATCTGGTGGAGACCGGCAACACACTGAAGGCGAACGATCTCGAGGTGTATGAAGAGATAATGGATATCAGCACCCGCCTTATAACAAACAAGTCAGGCTATAACTTTAAGAGCGCAGCCATAAACAGGCTGCTGGAGAGGCTGCAGCAGGGATAAAGATGATAAGGATTCTGGATTTTGCCGAAGTATCGGCTGAAGAGGTATTTGCGAGAAACGAGCCGACTGCAAACGTGACGGACATCGTTGCCGCTATCATAAAGGACGTGAGGGAGAACGGCGATGAAGCCGTGATCCGCTATGCCGCGAAGTTTGACGGGGTCGATCCCGAGGGCTTTGAGCTTGAGCTGAGCAGTGAGGAAAAGAGCATGGCCGTCCGCAGCCTGGACGAGACCGATCCGGGACTGACGGACGTGCTGAGAAAGGCCGCGGCGAATATCGCGGGCTTCTGCGCAAAGCAGCTCAGGGAAGGATTCACCATGGAAAGCGGTCCGGGAAAGATCACGGGCCAGAAGGTGATGCCTCTTGAGCGCGCGGGGATCTATGTGCCGGGAGGCACGGCCGCGTATCCGTCGACAGTACTGATGGATTCAATACCGGCACTCACGGCCGGCTGCAAAGAGATAATAATGACGACTCCTCCGAATTCAGACGGCAGCATCGAGCCTGCTGTCATCGCGGCGGCAGTCATCGCGCAGGAGACCGTTAAGGGCGCAGGCAGTGTCCGTATATTCAGGACAGGCGGCGCGCAGGCGGTAGCGGCTCTGGCATACGGCACCGAATCGATACCGGCAGTTGACAAGATAGTAGGGCCGGGCAACGCTTTCGTGGCGGAGGCAAAGCGTCAGGTGTTCGGGAAGGTGGCGATCGACATGATTGCCGGTCCGAGCGAGATACTGGTGGTCTCTGACGGAAAGAGCGACCCTGACGTGGTGGCGGCCGATATGCTGTCGCAGGCTGAGCACGATAAAAACGCGAGCGCGGTGCTGGTGACAGACTCCGCGGA
>CADATR010000303.1 GCA_902790885.1 uncultured Eubacteriales bacterium | reverse complement strand
GTCCGTATACGATGGAAGTGAGAAGTCCGTTTACATAGCGGGTCTGCCTGAGGGCGTTACTCCGGTCTACAGCGGCAACACCGCGACAGCTGCCGGAAAGTACAGCGCCTCCGGGGAATTCAGATTTGATGCCGACAACTACCGCGAGCCTAAGATGAAAGGATGCAAGTGGCAGATCAGCAAGGCCGTATATGACCTGTCCGGAGCAGAATGGCAGGGCATCGAAGGCAATACATATGACGGAAAAGAGAAGGCTGTTATCCTGACCGGCCTGCCTGAAGGAGTTACTCCGGTCTACAGCGGAAACACTGCTGTAGACGCCGGCGAATACGAAGCATCAGCAGAGCTCAGATACGATGAGAACAATTACGAGAAGCCTTCAATCGGAGGCTGCAGCTGGAGCATAGGACGCGCCGCTGCAAAGATCGATAACGATGCTGTCGTATGGAACTACGACGGACCGTTCGTATATGACGGAACCCCTAAGGGCATCGAACTCGCGACACGCACTGAGGAACTCGGACTCTTTGACAGACTGCGCGGAGTCCAGCCGAGAGTAAGTCTCGCCGGAATACCTGACGGCTTTGATGTCGAGTACAGCGGCAACGAAGCGACAGAAGCCGGAGTGTACTACGCTGCAGTCCGCCTGATAAGCAGGGACAACGGCAACTACAGGGATATAGAGCTTCCGAGATTCAAGTGGGAGATCCTGAAGGCGCCTATAGATATGTCCGGCGTAAGCTGGGATTATGAGGCACCGTTCACCTTTGACGGCGAAGAAAAGCACGTAGAACTCACCGGACTGCCTGATACAGTCACGGTAAGCTACAGTGACAACAGGGCCATGAACGCAGGTGAGTATGAAGCTATGGCAACAGTCGCGGCAAAGGACCCTGCAAACTATGAGACACCTGCTCCGGTAAGCGGCTGCTGGTGGCACATAGAGAAGGCTTCGTATGACATGTCTCAGGTCCGCTGGGACTACGACGAAGAGTTCGTTTACAACGGCAAGGAAAAGAGCGTCAGACTCATGGGTCTGCCTGAAGGCGTAAGGGTAGAGTCCTACGCGGGCAGCAGAGGCACTGAAGCCGGAGGCTATACAGCTGAGGCAAAGCTCAGATACAGACATAAGGAAAACTTCGAGGAGCCTGTAGTGCCTGAACTCAGATGGAGGATAGCGAAGAAGCAGATAGATCTCTCGGATGTTCACTGGGACTACGAGGGCGCGTTCGTCTATGACGACAAGCCGAAGGAAGTCAGGCTCGAAGGAGTCCCTGAGGGCATAGAGGTCGCATATGTCGACAACAGCAGGATCAATGCCGGCACATATACCGCAAGAGCGAGACTCATTTATGACAACCGCAACTGCGAGGCGCCGGAGATACCTGACCTCAAGTGGAGGATAGCGAAGGCATCCTATGATACATCAGAGGTGCGCTGGAATTACGAAAAGCCGTTTGAATACGACGGAAGCGAGAAATCCATCAGCCTCGTTGGCCTGCCTGATGAGATCTCCGTAAGGTACAGGGACAACAAGGCGGTCGCCGCCGGTACATACACCGCAAAAGCATATCTGACATACGACAGTGACAACTACGAGGCGCCGGATGTGCAGACGACGATCGACTGGGAGATAAAGGGAAAAGATCAATAAATGAACGGATACTTAATAGCAATAATTATTCTGACGCTGTGTTCGACTTTTTTCTCGGCGACTGAGACAGCGTTCTCTTCGGCAAACAAGATAAAGCTGAAGAACATGGCGGCAGATGACAACAAGAGGGCGGCGCTGGCGCTCAGGCTGGCCGAGGACTTTGACAGACTCATAACCGCGGTCCTTGTCGGAAACACCATAGCCAACATAGTTATGACCTCCGTAGCTACGGTCTACGGCATCATGACATGGGGCTCAAGGATAGGACCGACGATCGCGACGGTGATCGTCACCGTGCTGATCCTGGTGCTGGGAGAGATATCCCCTAAGATAATCGCCCGCGAGTACTCTGAGGAGGTAGCGCTTTTCCTC
>CADATR010000302.1 GCA_902790885.1 uncultured Eubacteriales bacterium | reverse complement strand
CCCCTTCAAGGTAAGAGATGACGATGACATGCTGAACCTCATAGAAAGCATAAGGGCACAGGGCGTGCTTACACCGTGCATGGTGAGGAAGAAAAAGGACGGCAGGTACGAGCTGGTCTCAGGGCACAGAAGAAAACGTGCCTGTGAGCTGCTCGGGATGGACACACTCAGGTGCGAGATAGTGGAGCTCTCAAAGGAGCAGGCCACGATCCTAATGACGGAGAGTAATTTCCAGAGGTCCACGATCCTGCCGTCCGAGAAGGCGTTCGCCTACAAGATGAGGCTCGATGCGATGAAGCTCCTTGTCTCCAGAATGGTGGAAAACCAGAAAAAGGGGAGAAATTTCGGAGGAGAGCCGGTGGAGCCGCAGCTTGAGAAAGCGAGAGAACATCTAATCAACTCATATGGAATGTCGGATGAGTATGTTGGGAATCTAGGAAGTGCTGAATCTAGACGGCATGACCATGGTGCCCCAGTGGGGCACCTACCCGAAGGAATGAAGTCAAGAGACATAATTGCTATGAATGTTGGTGAGAGTAAATCTCAGATACAGCGATATATCCGCCTCACGGAACTCATCCCAGAACTACTTGATCTTGTTGATGAGGGCAAGATCGGACTGAGGCCGGCTGTTGAGCTTTCGTATATAGGCCACAGACAGCATGATGTTTATGACATGATAGAACAGGAGCAGGCTACTCCGACCCACGAACAGGCAAAACGCATGAGGAGGATGTTCGACGAGGGCAAACTTACACGTGAAGCTATCGAAGCGATCATGATGGAGCCTAAGAGCAATCAGCAGGAGCGGATTGTGCTTCGGTCTTCAAGATTCAACAGGCTATTTCCGCCGGATCTCCCGGTATCCAAACGCGAGGATTATATAGCAGCGGCAATGGAGTATTACGGCAGACATCGTGAGCGGCAGAGAACGAGAGATGATGCCAGATAGTGCAGCCACACATAAATGATCATATTTGCAATGTGGATACAAATTCCCATCTCCTCCCCTGTAACCCCTCCTCTATCTACTACCAGTTACTACCCGAAGAAGAGATAAGTATCACATAACGTAATATATTAATAATAATCGCAATATAGTGACATATTAGGCGTTCAAGTCAGAAATGATTTGAACGCTTTTTTTCGTGTCAGGATTTTGCGGGAAAGGATGAAATATGACGAAAACCAAGGACAACAAACCCAGCGATGATGTGATCATCTGCACGGACGATGCAGGCATGCAGCTCTACCTCAGCGAGAAGGCAGCCAACAGGCTCAGCTGGATCCTGACAGGTATCTGTATAGTCCTCAGTCTGCCGGTGATCATCCTCGCATTCATGTGCATTTAGCGGAAAGGAGATAATAACGCAATGACAGACAACAAGTTTATCGATGCATTCAAGCGAATGCTTACAATGGCACTTGCCCTGATCATGGTGCTCGGATCAGTGATCCCGATCGCGACACAGGAAGCATCAGCTTTTGGCGGCAAGGTTGGAAGCAAGTACACTGTGACCGACGGTGGCCAGATCAGATATGGATCAGGTGATGGCGGCTACAGTAATTCAAGAAAATGCGACCTGGGTGATGACCTCGGCAGCAGGTAATCATACTGCGTGCAGCCGGCTAAGAACTCACCGCCGACAGGAACGGTGACGGTAGATAAAGTCGTTACAGATGAAGACGACAAGGGAAAGTGGAACGCTCTCAGGAATATCGTCTACTATTCGCCGTCATACCCTGGTTACGACAACAATGTCAAGAACATCAGGGGAGACTACTACACAGGAGACTTCAGCAAGGACTGGGGAATCGCTCATATGGCGCTTTCTTATGTCTATGCAGGTAGACCATCAGACATGGCCACCTGGAACGGAACACATGCATCCGGACTTGGAGAGGTATGGACGAAGGCCAAGAAGCTGGGAGATGCTCTCTGGAAGGCTGACAGCTCGAAAGATGATGCAGTACCAGACAGCTTCAAGGTATTCATCTGCTATATGTCCGGAGTACAGGACATGATAGTCG
>CADATR010000301.1 GCA_902790885.1 uncultured Eubacteriales bacterium | reverse complement strand
GCCAGAGCGGGTCTCAAGGACGAGAACAGACCGATCGGATCGTTCATTTTCCTCGGACCTACCGGCGTTGGCAAGACCGAACTGGCCAAGGCTCTTTCGGAATCGCTGTTCGACAGCGAACGCAACATGATAAGAATCGATATGTCAGAGTACATGGAGAAGCACTCAGTATCCAGACTGGTAGGAGCGCCTCCGGGGTATGTAGGCTACGATGAAGGCGGACAGCTGACCGAGGCGGTGCGCCGCAAGCCTTACAGCGTCATCCTGTTCGATGAGATCGAAAAGGCTCATCCTGATGTGTTCAACATACTGCTCCAGCTGCTCGATGACGGACGTCTTACGGACAACCAGGGCCGTACGGTGGATTTCAAGAACACCATAGTCATCATGACATCAAATATCGGAAGCGCCGATCTTATTGACAACATGAAGGACGACGGCACTATCGACCCTGAAGTGGAGAAGTCGGTAATGGCACAGCTCAGGGCCGGATTCAGACCTGAATTCCTGAACNNGCTCACCAAGGACCAGATCAAGGGTATAATCAGGCTCTCGTTCAACGACATAGCCGAAAGACTCAAAAACAAAGACATCGCTCTTGAGGTAACTGACAGGGCTCTCGAGTTCATCGCCGATGAGGCTTACGATCCGCACTACGGAGCAAGGCCTATAAAGCGCTACCTGCAGCAGCATGTCGAGACTGAGATCGCCGACGGCATCATCAGGGGTAACATTCTTGACGGTCAGTCGCTGATTTGTGACTCAGATGGAGAGAAATTGATATATAATCAGAAAGAGGCATAAGTGAAGTAAACAGGGAAAGGCCGTGGACAGAAAACAAATCGCGTATGGTGATATGAAAACGTTCCTGCACTCAGGTGTGCTGGGAACGTTTTTATTTGTCTCATACCTTTGCATGGTGCTTGGCTGCGGAGTGCTGGTATTCATAGGAGTATGGATCACGGTCAGGCCAAAAAACGACAAGAGGGTAACACAAAATGCAGACTAAACTCAGCAGCAAATTCTGGGCAGCCATGATCATATTCGGCCTTATGGGCCAGGTGGCATGGGTAGTCGAAAACATGTATTTCAACGTGTTCATCTATAAGATGTTCAATGCGGAGCCGGCAGACATATCCGCGATGGTTATGGCAAGCGCCGTAACGGCAGCTCTTACGACGATCATCATGGGAGCTGTATCCGATAAGGTCGGCAGGCGCAAGGCTTTCATGAGCGTCGGATATATCATCTGGGGCGTAAGCATAATAAGCTTCGCGTACATAAAGAGCATAATGCTTACCATAGTGATGGACTGCGTGATGACGTATTTCGGATCTACAGCCAATGACGCCGCGTACAACGCGTGGCTGACTGACAGGGGAGATTCGGGCAACAGGGGAAAGATCGAAGGAGTAAACTCAATGATGCCTCTGGTGGCGATCCTGGTGGTATTCGGAGGGTTCATGAGCTTTGACCTGAACACCCACGAGGCCTGGACCACGATCTACTACATCATAGGTATAGCAACAACACTGATAGGCATAGCAGGGTGGTTCCTGATAGAAGAGGCCCCGGGTCTCAGAAAAACCGAGGAGAGCCTGGGAGATACTCTCGCATACAGTTTCAGGCCGTCTGTCGCAAGGCAAAACCGCACTCTCTATGTGACACTTGCGTGCTTTGCCGTGTTCAACATATCGATCCAGATATTCATGCCATATCTCATCATTTATTATGAGCAGACTCTCGGACTCGATAATTACGTCCTTATATTCGCACCTGCGATACTGATAGCCGCTGCCGTTACCGTCTTTTACGGAAGGCTTTATGACCGCGCGGGTTTCATGAAGAGCATCATACCGGTGTGTTTCATACTGCTGGCTGGTTACGCCATACTGTACTTCACGCGGGCACAGGCAGCGGGGCAGGCATTCGCAGGATCGCTCCTTATGATGATCGGTTATCTGGCGGGGATGTCTGTTTTCGGAGCCATGATCAGAGATAATATCCCGGCAGGGCGAGCAGGGCAGTTTCAGGGAGTCAGGATAATCGGGCAGGTCTTTGTGCCGGGACTCATCGGGCCTGCAATTGGGGCGTGGATATTAAGAGACGCAGATGTTATAGTTAATGGAGACGGAACGGAATCGTTCCTTCCGGATAAGGGTATCTGGTCTGCGGCAGCCGCAGTGATAATCGTACTGTTCGTGCTGCTGATGCTGACAAAAAATAGCAGAAAGGAGATCTCAAAATGAAGGTAATCGCAACTGATAAGGCACCGGGCGCAATCGGACCATATTCACAGGGATTCATCGCAAATGGTTTTGTATATACATCCGGTCAGATCCCGGTAGACCCTGCAACAGGCGAAGTTCCTGAGGGCATCGCGGCACAGGCTCATCAGAGCTGCAAGAATGTCGGCGCTCTGCTCGAAGAAGCCGGTTCGGGATTCGATAAAGTAATAAAGACTACATGCTTCCTCGCTGACATGGGTGACTTCGGTGCATTCAACGAAGTGTATGCTGAGTATTTCACTTCAAAGCCTGCAAGAAGCT
>CADATR010000300.1 GCA_902790885.1 uncultured Eubacteriales bacterium | reverse complement strand
AGCTGCAGAAGAGGCGGAAATACTGCGAGCTTCGATGTGCTCAACAAGTACTTTACTATAAGCGGGATGCCGGTCGCTTCTTCGACATACTGGAATCAGGTACACGGCTTTGGCGCCGAGGATGTAAAGAAGGATCTCGAAGGTCTGCAGACGATGAGAAATCTCGCTAAAAATATGAGCTTTATGATCAAGGCTTTCGCTGACGCAAAGGATAAGTACGGATATCCTGAGATGGAGATCGGCACATTCACAAGTTTCGCAGACGGTAAGTAATTGACGGTGATGGATCGGCTTGATCGGGATCGGTTCAGGGAGATAAAGAAAACTCTTGATTGGTAGAGAGAGGATAAAATGAAAGGGACTAAGAAAAAATCGAAGGTAGTGATAATAGTTGTCGAACTCATCTGCCTTATAGCGCTTGTGTTTGGAGCGATCAAGGTAGTTGGCATCGTGAAAGAAAAGCACGATCAGGAAGAGGCGGCTAGGGCAGCGGCTCAGGAAGCAGTCAGACAGGCTGAGGAAGAGAAGCAAAAGCAAGCGGAGGATCTTAATAAGTGGAATCTGCTGCTTGTAAATCCGTGGAAAGCGATGCCTGATGATTTCACGGTCAAGACTACCGAGGTGGAAAACGGCTACGAGGTAGATGAGAGGATAGCCGACGCTATGAAGGAGATGCTAGCGGACTGCAGAGAAGCAGGCTATTCACCTCAGATCATCTCCTCGTTCAGAACGCGAGAGACGCAGCAATATCTGTACGATCATACCGCGAACAAAGATGACACGGCTATACCGGGGCACAGTGAGCACGAGTGCGGGCTTGCTGCGGACATAATCGACTCGTCTTCGGCCGGCTGGGCTGATCCGCTTATAGACAAGCAAGAGACTTTGCCTGCTCAGAAGTGGCTCATGGAGCACTGCCAGGATTACGGTTTTATCCTGAGATATCCAAAGGATAAAGAGGACGTGACGGGGATCATCTACGAGCCGTGGCACTATAGATATGTAGGTAAAGAGCACGCTGCGAAGATAATGAGTGAGGGCATATGCCTCGAAGAATATATAGAGCAGCTTGGCGGCGAGATCAAAGACTCTGATGCCGACAAGGACGCCGCTGAGTAGTAGAGCAAAATATAGGTTTATCGGTCGATAAGAACTGTATTGATTATATATGCCATCAAAGATAATAGTAATCGACGGGCTTGAGATAGAGCTCACAAAAAAACGCATAAAAAGAATGAACATGCGCATCAGGGAGCCCGATGGCAGCCTGGCGATCAGCGCGCCTTACGGGACTCCTGACAGAGACATCATCAATTTTGTCAGGAGCAAGCGCAGCTGGATCGACAGGAACACAAGGGCCGTACGCGAAAGAGCTGCGGCTCACCCGGAAGCTGAGAGCCGCTCCGAAAAGGAAGCCAGAAGGCGCGCTCTCAAGGCAAGGATAGCCAGCAGGCTGCCTGAGATAGAGGCCATTACCGGCCTTAAAAGTAATGGCTGGACTGTAAGAGATATGCACACAAGATGGGGCAGCTGCAACACAAAGACCCATCATCTGAACTTCAGCCTTATGCTTTGGGACCGCAGCGACACAGAACTCGATTATGTGATCCTGCACGAACTGGTCCATACCAAAGTCGCAAATCACGGACTGGATTTCTACGCTATGATGGACAGATTCATGCCCGGCTGGAAGTCCGTAAGGAAGGATCTGCGGACACGGTAACAGTAAATAGACAATTATAGTAGCAGGGTGGACTGGAGTTCACCCACATAACCCTTATGCAAGTACCACAACTTATAACCGACCTCGCGATAATGTTGACTACCGCGGCGGTGGTCACTATAACATTCAAAAAACTGAGGATCCCAACTATCCTCGGATATATTGTCGCGGGCTACCTTATAAGTCCGTACTTTCCGTTTTTCCTGAACATACAGAGCGAGGCCTCCGTGGAGACGTGGAGCGAGATCGGCGTTGTCATCATACTGTTCCACATTGGGCTCGAGTTCGATTTCAATAAATTAAAAGAAGTAGGAAGT
>CADATR010000299.1 GCA_902790885.1 uncultured Eubacteriales bacterium | reverse complement strand
CTCCAGGCATGCCACACCTACAATGTTGAGTCCAAGTCCATCGAGAAGTTCTGCACAGAGAAGAAGAACGTTCCTTATTTCCACGTAGAGACAGACTACTCCACAGCAGACGTAGCTCAGCTCAACACAAGGATCGCTGCATTCATCGAGATGCTCTAGTCTCTTATTAGTCAGAAAAATCTCAAAGGGATAATATAAAGGAAACACCCTTGCGTTATGTTTTATAATAAGGCATAATGTGAGGGCTGTTTTCTTGAAGCAGCTTTTTTAGTGGGAAAAGGGACTGAATTCAGATAAAGACTATGTGGAAGAAAATGTTTGAACCAGTGGACATGACGCAGGGCGATCCTGTCCGCCAGATAGTAAAATTCATGATACCGATGCTTATCGGCAATGTTTTCCAGCAGTTATACAACACGGTGGACAGCATTGTCGTAGGCAAATATATCGGAGACAACGCGCTTGCTGCAGTAGGAAGCGCCGGACCGATAGTGAATCTGCTCCTGGTGCTCTTCATGGGTATCTCGGTCGGAGCGGGGATCATGGTATCGCAGTACTTCGGTGCAAGGCAGAGGACCCCTCTCTCGAAGACCATCGGATGCTGCATCACCGCGACTTTTGTCGCATCGCTCATCGTGATGGTCATAGCGCCGTTTATCACCATGCCGCTGCTTAAGCTGCTCAATACACCGGCTGAGATAATCGATTGGTGCGACAGCTATCTCAAGATACTCTTTCTGGGTATAGCGGGCTGCGCTTTCTATAACATCCTCGGCGGAATGCTGAGAGGTCTCGGTGACTCGGTATCGGCTCTTATCTATCTTATCATAGCGACGATACTCAATATCATTCTCGATATTTACTTTGTGGCAAGCCTCAAGATGGGTGTTCCGGGAGTAGCGCTGGCGACCGTTCTTGCCCAGAGCGTCTCGGCTGTATTGTCATTCCTGAAACTCCGCAGAAGAACGGACTGCTTCGACATGAAGGCGGCTTATCTGATCCCGGGAAAGAAGTATCTCAAGGAGCTCATAAGACTTGGACTTCCGTCGGGAATCACGCAGGCGATCTTCTCCCTGTCGATGGTAGTCGTGCAGTCGCTCACGAACAGCTTTGGCCCTATGTGCATTGCGACGAACGTAATCGTTATGAGAGTAGACGGTTTCGTAATGATGCCGGCGTTCTCGTTCGGATCTGCGATGACTACGTTTGCAGGGCAGAATATCGGAGCCGGCAGGCTCGACCGCGTCGAAACGGGTGGAAAGAAGGGTACTTATGTAGCCATGGCAACATCCGCTGTCATTATGGCTGTCATACTTGTTTTCGGAAGGTACCTGATGGCTCTGTTTACAAATACTGATGAACTGATCGAGCAGAGCTATCATATGATGCTGATACTCGGCGCAGGGTATATAGCAATGGAAGTGACACAGTGCCTGCAGGGCATTATGAGAGGAGCCGGTGATACGATGTCTCCGATGTGGCTTTCGATGATATCGACTGTTGCCATCCGTGTGCCTCTTGCGTACCTGATGACCTGGATGACAAGATCGCCGGAGAATCCGAACGGGCAGTTCTATATGATGTTCGTTTCACTTCTCATTACCTGGCTGATCGGTGCTGCCATGACTTTCGTGGTTTATAAAGTCGGACGATGGAAGCGTAAGGCTTTGGTATAGATCGGTATAGAAGGGTATTGCGTATTAGATTACCGGAGGTATCTGTATGAGAGATTTCAGATGGGAATGCAGAACAAAAGTAAGATTTGGTCAGGGCTGCGTCAGCGAATACCTGCCTCAGCTTGTAAAGGAATACGCTCTGCCGGGGCGCAACGTGATGATAGGCTACGGCGGAGGTTCGATAAAGCGTAACGGTGCATATGATGATGTCATTTCAGTGCTCGAATCGTTGGGCTACAGCCGTGAGGGCAATGCCGCGGAAGGTAATCTGATAGTTGAATTCCCGGGCATAATGTCGAACCCGACGCTCAGCAGAATGAAAGAGGGCGCTGAACTCGCATCAATGATGGATGTCGGACTCATTA
>CADATR010000298.1 GCA_902790885.1 uncultured Eubacteriales bacterium | reverse complement strand
ACAAGTTTGCTTCCTCCGGCCCTGCCCACGGCATAGCCCTCGAGCAGCATGACAAGAGCTCCCATTATGTTCACTGCTATCGCTGCCGGCATTCCGAAGAGCATGCCTGAAACTGTGAAGAGCAGGCCCGAGTAAAAGACTATGGAGAGGGTCTTCAGCGCGAAGAAGCACATCATCATTGCCGCAGCGGCCCACAGGTTTGAGGGTGTATATGAGAGTATGGATTCGACTGTTATCTTGTCGCGGTTGATCACCGCGATGACTATCAGCGTTGCCCACATCAGCAGCGCGATCATCTGGATCGGATTTATGCGTCTTTTCTTATCTATGCTTTCGTTCATCACTTGTTTCCCTGCCATCATTCTATGCCTGTGCCGGTCTCCTGAGGATCTGCTCTATTTTGCCGTAGTTGAAAGCCTGCTGCATAAGGCGCGCAAGCTCATCTATGGACTCTTTCCTCCCGTTCTCATCCCATGCCGTAACGAGCGAAATACATCCCCCGACGAACATCGCTATCATATACCTGGATAAGTTATCGAACTCATAATTGTCGGTTTCCGCTGCCTGCGTGAGATTGATCCGGAGAGCCTTTGAGATCAGATGTGTCTTTCCGGATGAAGCTATGTTTACAAGACCGCGGCTTTCAGACATTATGCCGCATATGAAATGCTCTGTAAAGCCGGACCAGCTTAGATCCTTATACAGAGTGATCAGTCCATGGAACTCTTCTTCGGCCACGTAGAGCAGAACGTCATCGATATTGTCGAACAGTCTGTAGAAGGTGGACCTTCCCACACCTGACGCTTTCTGTATGTCAGTCACGGTTATTTCAGACAGCTGCTTGCTGGCAAGGATCGTCCTGAAAGCCTCTCCTATCCGCGCTGCAGACTTCAGGCATCTTTTATCGTTCTTGATGTGATACATTTTTTTGCTCCGTTGTTTCAGATAGATATGAAATAATTGTATCACATTTTGCCTTTAAGTATAATAATCGCGTCATAATTACAGTTGGACTATATAACACCGGAAAGGATGCGGGATATCGTGAAAAAGCTGCCATCGAAAAGAAGATTCGGCGACCGCCGCGACGCCACACTCGTGAGAGACATTGACTCAATGCACTTCATAATGCCGCTCATGTATCCTAATCGCTGCGACAACGAAGCGTTCATGTCAGAAACCATCGACCTCACCAACGTGATGGCATTTCTTGAAAAGAAAAACGCGGATCACCCTGAATACAAATACAATCTGTTTCAGGTGATGGTGACCGCGCTTCTCAAAACAATTACGCTCAGGCCTCAGCTCAACCGCTTCTACGCGAATTATAATCTGTACCAGCGCAATGAGGTCTCGGCGGCGTTCACTATAAAGAAGGTCTTCTCTGATAAGGGTGAAGAAGCTCTCGCTTTTATACACTCCAAACCTGAAGATACTTTGGAAAGCATCCACAACGAGATATACCGTCAGGTCTCTTACGTTCGCAAAGACGGCAAAGACCAGTCGACCGAGAGCATGGATATGCTCCAGCATACTCCGCTCATATTCAAGAAGGCTCTCGGGGCCGGAGCCAGATTTCTCGACCGCCGCGGCCTGATGCCTCAGTCGGTGATCGCAACAGACCCGTTCCAGTCCTCAGTGGTTCTGGCCAACCTCGGCTCCATCAAACTGCATGCCGGCTATCACCACCTGACCAACTGGGGGACCACCTCGCTGTTCTGCATCATAGGCGACATGAAGGAGCGCCCTTTCACCAACGCGGATGGTGAGCAGGAAATGCGGATGAGCGTTGAGATCGGGCTCACAGTCGACGAGAGGATCTCCGACGGATATTACTGCTCAAGGTCAATAGCGCTGCTCAAGAAACTTCTTGATGAGCCTGAACTCCTCGAGAGGCCTCTTGAAGAGAAAGTGGAGTACTAGCATGAGCAGCAGGTTGTCATATTACGTATTTCGAATAACAAGGTTTCTGGTACAGGTCTTTTACCCGAAGACCGAGTTCATCGCGCACTTCGTGGGCTTTGAAAACTTCTTCGATCTCACCCGGAAA
>CADATR010000297.1 GCA_902790885.1 uncultured Eubacteriales bacterium | reverse complement strand
CTCTCGCCTTTACTGGCCGGGGAGACAAAAGCACCCACAAGTTCGTCGGCAGTGACTTCCACATGACGAAGGTATTCCACACGTCCGTCATCTACAGAGAACTCGATGGACCTTCCTCTCTCAGCCAGGTTGCATTTCTGCACGGCCATGATCCGGTTTGCAGGATCATCCTTCGACCTTCCGATAAGCATACAGCTTCGGGCGCTGCCCACAACATCGATAGAACCAAGCGATCTGTATAGTGCCTTGCTCCCTGCCATCTTATTCATATGCCCGATGACTATCACGGCACACCCGGAGTATCTGGCTATAGCGATCAGGTAATTGATCCTGTCTCTTACCTCGTTGGCGAGGTTGATGGATACATCACCGCCAATATATGAGGTAAGAGGGTCAAAGACAATCACCCTTGCCTTTGTCTCCTGAATCGCTCGTGCGATCCTTCTGTCGGTGAATGTGAGCATCTTTTCTTTTTCCGATATGAAAGAAAGACGGCTCCTGTCTCCGCCCGCTTTGATGAAGCGAGGGATGACGGTGTCGTCGGGATCGTCTTCTGTATTCTGATAGATGACATCCATTGGCGGGTGCTGTTCTCCTCTCATCGGAAGTGCGTCACCTCTTGTGAGTCTTGCCAGAAGATCGAGCACAAAGGTGCTCTTGCCGTCTCCGGGGTCTCCCTGGATCATAGTCACCTTGCCGAAAGGAATATATGGATACCACAGCCACTTCACATCCTTCGGCTCGATATCAGCTGCTCTTATCATCTTCAATTCCTGTTCCATTTCTTCTCACCTTCTTTCTGCATTTCATCTTGTACGCATTACCTGTCCGTGGCATCTTCCTCACCTCCTCCCACGGTGCGCATCACCGTCTGCCTTATTGCAGGCGGCAATGTACCGGGCGAGATGAGCTCAAGAAAAAAGCCCCGATGCCGGGGCGAAAATAGATGTTTATTTCAGTTGTAAGCAGTGTTTTCTATCCTGATGGATGGATATGACCTTGCGATCTTTATTTCAGCGCAAGCGGCGGATTTGTCAGCAGGTCTTTTATCATCTCTTTATAATTGGAGATATCCTTTACTCGCATGATCGATGTGATTCTTTTGCCGGCGTCCTTGCTGGATGCTCCGCAGTGGTAAACTTTCATCGTGGTGGTTCCGTTATCGATGATGATATATCTGTCGTGCGCTCTATTTTCGGACTTAATGAAGTCCACCGTCTTCTTCGGATACTCTGCCAGGAAGTCGTTGTACTCCGACAGCTTTAGGAGCTTGAGCTTGTTGTCGCTGATTATGGTAAGCTTCACATTGTCCTTTGCATGGACAAGATGTTGCAGAGTCTTGACTCCAAGATAATCGTCTATGACGACGATGGACTTCTTTGCACTTCTGTATATTTTCTGATAAGCCATGTCAGCCTTGAAGGGCTGGCCGTCAAGGATCAGTATCTCCTCGTTCTGCAGCCCCTGATCAAAGAGCTTCATAAACTCAGGAAGGTCTGCTTTTGTCAGCATGTTCTCCTCAATACGTTGAATAGACAGAGTGTTGTCCTTTGTCTCTGCTGAAAGCTCAAGAAGATCGCTGCTCCTGAATAAAACAGGGTTATCATAGATATAATCCTTCATATGCTTGAACATGCGGATAAGTTTCTTGCTTTGCTTTATTGCCAAATCGCCGCGGAGAACGGTCATAAGCATATATATTCCCTGTTCAGTAAATGCATAAGGAATAGTCCTGCGTCCACCCCAACTTGGGGTCAAAATTTTTGACTTCAAGTTCGACCACTCTTCTTTGGATAATTTGAATCTGAAATCCGCGTCAAATTTTTTGATGTTATTTTTCACCTGCTGGTTGAAAGCTTTTGTTGTATATCCGTACAGCTCTGCAAGTTCAAAGTCCAACATCACCAAAGTGCCTCTGATGTTATATACTTTGTCCTTAAGGTTTCGTTCATCAACTATCATTATTTCGTTATCGGCCATATCGATTTCTCCTACAGTAAGTATCCGTTCCTTTTTCATATTACCACAGTATTCTAAGCCTTTCTATCATGG
>CADATR010000296.1 GCA_902790885.1 uncultured Eubacteriales bacterium | reverse complement strand
AGGCAGTATCTCGATAGGGTATGAGCCCGATGATCCCGCTATCTGAAGCACCATGATCACTACGACTATGGCCTTTCCGATGTCGCCGAAGGATATCGTCAGCGCGTATATGAGCAGCATAAATACAAAGCTTGCGACTGACGCCGAGAGCCACATGAGCCACGGATGCACAGGCGCGCATCCCAGCATGAATATATCGCCGGCCACTATGACCGCCGCCTGCACCTGCCCTATCAGGAAGAACAGTATGAAGCGGCCAAAGAATGCCTGTGTGTCTGTAGCGTCAGGGAATTTCTTTCTGTCTATATGCGTTTTCAGTATGGATACAAGTATTACTCCGCCGACCCATATCGCCAGTACCGAGTAGAACGGCGCCATTGCCGCTCCGTACGAGGCGACCGGATATATCTCCTCGACCTCAACGTCTACAAGCGCTGAGAAGAATGCGGCAAACTCCTCAGGATCTCCTCCGAGGAATTCCTTCAGAAGTGCCAGTTTGTCTTCTTCCTTGGCCTGTTGCACCCTGTCAATGATGGAGTCGATATCGTCAGCCGTCGACCTGAAGAGAGTCTGCATCTGGCGGAGCGAAGCATCGAGTCCGCTCACGGTCTCATCGGCGCTTCCCAGGACAGGCAGGAGGCTGTTCAGCATCGAAGACATGCTGTCCATGAGAGGCGACGTCAGATTAAGCGTACGGTCAAGAGAATCTATGAGAGACTGGACCGAGTCGCTCAGGGAATCCTGGCTCAGCGTCTTGAGTTCTCCCATTATGGTCTCGGTCTGATTGCCGTTGTTCAGCATTTCCTTCAGGGTGTCGACATCGCTTATCATGGCGGTGAGCACCGAGCGCACGGCCTTGGATGAGGCGGAGCTTCCTTCCTCAGGGAACGATGCCAGCATTTCTTCAAGAGCTGCTTTAAGCTGGTCGGCTTCTTTATTTGCCTGCTCTGTCAGTTCTTTTTTCTGCTCTTCTGTCAGCCCACCGACATTCAGTTTTTTAAGAGTATTATCCAGTGCTGTACGGGCTTTCTCGATGCGGGACTCATGAAGTTCGAGTATCTTTTTAAGCACCGAAAGAGAGCTTCTGGCTTTCAGGAGGCTCTTTTCGGCATCGGAGGCCGTGCCGTCCACCGAACCTGCAGTCTTTGAAAGCTTGTTCTCCGCGTTTGATATCCCCGAGTGGATCTTGTCGCTTTTTGCCGTAAACGCGCTTATCGCCGAATCGTATGAGCGCAGAGTGTCTCTCAGGCCCTCCAGCTGCGCTATGATATTATCTGCCGTATCGCCTTCAGCCACCCTGTCGGCCACGTCTCCTGCTTCATCGAAAATAAAGCTGAATACCGTCTCAAGGTACTTTGTCTTTATGGACTGCTGGAGCGTAGTCGCTGCTGTCTGTGTTATCTTTGGCGCTACGGCATTGCGCTTCTGGTTTTCGTAATACGTTATCGGCGCCTTCTCATCGAGCATGGCCTGCTCGAAGTGATACATGTTATATGTGAAGTTGTCTTCGAAAATGACGGCAGCATAATACTTGCCCGATCTTACTCCGTCGATCGCGGCATCTGCGCTCTCCGGGAACTGCCAGCCTATCTTGTCGCTCCCCTTCAGATCTTCGAAGACCTCCTCGGTCATGTTGATATGCGTTCCGCCCTCAAGATCTATGCCCGGATCGAGCGATGCGACAGCGATCGATATGCCTCCGGTATTTGCGTAAGGATTGCCGTTTGCGTAGATATTTACCCACGCGTAAAGAGCCGGCAATACGGATATCGCCACTATAATAGCCAGCGCGAACAAGCGCCGGCTCACAGATTTGACATCATTTGCAAAAATGGACAGTATAGTCCTCAATTCAATTCCCCCTCGGATGTCAGAAAGGCCTATGTTCCCTTTACCATAGCCCCGTCACCCTATATGTCCCCGGCATGACACCGGGAACGGCTTATTTATAAGCTGTGTTTGCTGCGCGAAGCCTTTATACGGCTCATGGCTCTTGATAGCTCGGCGCTCGCAAGAGCGACATCACGGTTCGAGTTTGCGCGCCTGAGGGCCTCTCTGGCCT
>CADATR010000295.1 GCA_902790885.1 uncultured Eubacteriales bacterium | reverse complement strand
CGAGGCAGATGAAAGTCTGCTTTAAAAGAGAAAAGCACCTCTCAGTTCTGGGAGGCGCTTTAAGACAGTCCATGATCGATTATTTCAATCTGAAAAGTGAATGATATCAAAGTTCATATCTTTAAGTGAGCCGACAAGCAGATTCCTTTCGAGGCCGGTATCAAGGCCGCACAGATATCTTACCGCAAGCGATGCCTCGATCGCGGCGCATGCTGCGGGCGTGAATGAGAGCGAGGTCTTTGATGCCGGAGTATAATCGGCAGGGTATAACTGGTGAAGCAGTCCGGAGCCCGGCGGTACAAGCATGGCCTGAAGATCCCAGCCGCATATCGCGCCGTGGACTATCGCAAGTCTGGCATCGGCTGCAGCGTCTTCGAGTACCAGTCTGGCAGCGGCATTATCAAGAGCATCAACAACAAGATCGGCGTCCGACATAAGAGCGGACGCGTTTTCTTTTGTGAGAAATTCGCATACCGGTCTGACTTCAACTGCAGGGTCTATGGCATTGACCCGCTCAGCCGCTGCAAGAGCTTTTTTCTGACCTATGTTTCCGGAATTGCTGAGTATCTGCCTGTTAAGGTTTGATTCTTCGAATACGTCACCGTCTACAACTGTCAGGGCACCGACTCCGGCTCTGGTAAGATATTCGATTATATTGCCGCCCAGTCCTCCGCAGCCGACAACAAGAACTCTGCTTGCTGCAAGTTTTTCCATATCCGATTCGGACAGGGCAGGGATGTTCCTGCTGTGCCTCGCTTTTATCTCTGCCATATCATACCTCTTTTCCGTTTTGCATCACACGCTCCGCAAGTGATTTCCCGAGTTTCTCTCCCTGAGCAGAAGCGCTGTCGGCGATCTCATGCACAAAGTCAGCATTTCCGCAGAAGTGCAGCCAGTCCGGATAAGAGTCTGCCGTCATAAGCCCTTCGGCAAGTGATCTGTCCGGATCGAGGCCGAGCGCAGATATGAGAGTATCGCACTCTATTGATTCATCCGTTCCGCTGTCAAAATGATGCAGAGTCACGCCTGTCAGGTGAGGGAAGCCGTGGACTTCTGTTACTGTGGAATTCAGCATAACGGGAATATCGTACGCCTTTATGCATTCATCCTGATTGCGCTTCATTCCTCCGAGCCGGTCTCGCAGCTCTGCCATTCCTATCACGGTCTTGCCGAGCTGAACGAATCTTCGCGCCATGATCTGCCCGATATCACCGCTTCCGAGAATGAATATGCGGCTTCCGATGTCATAGCCTCCGAGCTCTATGAGTTCCTGAGCCTCTCCCGCAGTGTAAATGCCTTCGGGCCTGGTACCTGATACAGGGAGCGACCACAGTGACCGCTCAGTACAGCCGGTCGCCAGTATGCATTCATAAAAGCCCAGTTTAAGAAGACCCTGCTCTGATGAGATCAGCGCAGTTCTGTCAGCGGACAGCGACAGCACACGGCATCCCGGCATATATACCGCAGATGAGCCGCATAAGTTCAGGTATTCTCTTTCGGCGTACTCCGGGCCTGTTATTTCGGCGTTGTATCTGGCCAGCCCGAATCCCTTGTGTACACACTGAGGAAGGATGCCGCCCGGAACCATTCTGTCATCTGCCACGATAACCGAGGCACCCGAAACTGCTGCGGCTGCTGCGGCAGACATGCCTGCCGCACCGCATCCGATAACGAGTATATCCGTACTGCGAATCGAAATATCCGGCATTATGATCCCTCCGTGTTTTCAAAATGCTAACACGTTTGAAGCTCATCTGCAATTGAGGTATATTAACTTACAGAATATAATGTGAAATACACGGTAAATGCTGATTCGCTGAGCACGGGGAGAGGGCTATGACAAATACAGATGTACTGATAATAGGAGCAGGCCTTCTCGGATGCTTTACCGCCAGAAATCTGAAGCGGTACGACATCGATGTCATCGTTCTTGAGAAAGACGATGACGTATGCCGCGGCATTTCCAAAGCGAATACAGGCATCATCTACGCCGGTTACGACCATAAACCGGGTTCGAAAAAACAGAAGCTTTGCGTTCAGTCAAACGAGGATTTCGACAGGCTTTGCAGCGAACTCG
>CADATR010000294.1 GCA_902790885.1 uncultured Eubacteriales bacterium | reverse complement strand
TGGATATAGCCCGCAGGGTAGAGTACGATTCGGCGTTTACTTTCATATATTCTCCGCGCGAGGGGACTCCTGCCGCGAAGTTTACCGACCAGATACCTGATGAGATCTGTCATGAGAGATTCGACAGGCTCGTCGATGTCATGAATGAGATAAGCCTCAGAAAGAATCAGGCATACAAGGGCAGGGTCTGCGAGGTAATAGCTGAGGGAGTCAGCCGCAGTGACGATAAGGTGCTTTCCGGAAGGACGGACGGATTCAAGCTCGTCAACTTCACAACGGACAAAAGCCCTGAAACGCTCATGGGACGAAAGGTGAAGGTAGAGATCACAGAGAGCAAGACATTCAGCCTTGAAGGAAGAGAAGTGGAATGACAGGCTTACTGGAGCAGTTCCTGCAGTTTTTCACAGTTTCACATATAATGGTCATCATTTATATCCTCAACGCACTGATAGCGCTGGGATTGATTTTCTTTGATGACTCAAAGTCGCCGTCGGCGACTCTGGCGTGGATAATGGTGCTTTTCATGGTGCCTGCAGCCGGACTTTTTCTCTATATGATCTTCTCACAGCATATAGCCAGGCAGCAGATATTCAGAATGACTGAGGACGAAAGAGAAGGGATATCAACCATTCTGGACTGGCAGAAAGAAGCCGTGCGGCAGAGCATTCCTGTCGATGATGACGATATCACAGCCCGGTGGCGCGATATGATAAGCATGAATCTGGATTATGCTGATTCGCTTCTGACAGGAAACGACAGCGTCGAAATAATCACAGACGGCAAGGAAATGTTCGACAGGCTCTGCCGGGATATCGAGAACGCTAAGTATACCATCAAGATATGCTTTTACATAGTAAGAGATGATTTTGTCGGACGCAGGCTCATAGAGCTTCTGACCAGAAAGGCAAAAGAGGGTGTAAAGGTAAGACTTCTTATGGATGCTCTGGGCAGCCGCAGCATCGGTTATTCCGAACTTCGGGAGTTTAAAAAGGCAGGCGGAAAGTACGCGTTTTTCTTCAAGCCGTATATAAGGCATCTTTATCTTCGCATCAACTACCGCAACCACCGCAAGCTGGCTGTCATCGATAACGAGATAGGCTATATAGGAGGTTTCAACATCGCCAGGGAATATCTCGGGTATAAGAAAAAATTCGGATACTGGAGAGACACTCAGCTAATAATTCGCGGCAATGCGCTTTCAACTCTCAACGAGCGCTTTTATCAGGACTGGAGGTATGCCTCAAAGGAGGATATCGATCTCATTGACCAGTCTGTGAGATACGCGCTCAAATCCGAGACCGGAGACATACCGATACAGATAGTCTCGTGCGGACCTGAATCCGATAAGGAAGAGATCAAGATGGCATTCATGAAGATGATCACGAATGCCAGGAAAAACATATATATACAGACTCCGTATCTTGTGCCCGATGAATCCATGATGGAATCGCTGCGCATGGCTGCAAGATCGGGAATAGACGTCAGGATCATGATACCGTGCATGCCGGATCATCCCTTCGTATACCGCACTACACTCTACAACGCAGGCAAACTCATAGATGACGGAGCCAGGATATACATCTACGAAAACGGATTCCTTCACGCCAAGACGCTTAGTGTGGACGGAGAGGTATGCACTGTCGGATCCGCCAATTTCGACATACGAAGCTTCAGGCTCAACTTTGAGTCAAACGCATTCATATATGACAAAGATGTCACTGCAGACCTGGACTCTCATTTTATAAGTGACATAGAGCTTTCAAGACCATACACCAGGGAAGACAGAGACAATATCTCACTTTACGAAAAAGCAGCAGAGTCCATATCAAGACTTCTCACGGAGATACTCTAAAACAGACACAGGAAAGGAGCGCTCAATTGAACGCAGATGTGATACTTACAAAAATACTTATGCTCCCGGGGATCATAATAGGTCTCAGCTTTCATGAATTCGCGCACGCATGGGTATCAGACAAACTCTGCGACCCTACGCCGAGAAGGCAGGGACGGGTCACCATCAATCCGCTTGCGCATATAGACTGGATAGGCTTTCTGGCCCTTCTGCTGGTAGGCTTCGGCTGGG
>CADATR010000293.1 GCA_902790885.1 uncultured Eubacteriales bacterium | reverse complement strand
GCATGATTTGCAGGCTTCATTCGTGATTTCGATTCTTGCCATTAATATTCCTCCTTCTTAGCAATACCTTGATTTTATCTAATCAACCCACGAGTAGGTCAGGAACAGATCGAGAGGCACCAGAGACTTGTCAGTCCCCGCCTGCGCTTCATCGAATATGTCTCTTCTGACGCAGGCACTGTTAACGACAGTATAGCCGTCAAACAGCTCGTCGATTCTGTTCAGTCCTTCCATGAATTCATTAACTGATGTTGAGTATCCGAGGTTCGGATTACCTAGTATGTATATGTGGTCGAGTCTCATGGACCCGAGAATATGCCTCATTGTGCCGTCTATCGAATCTACGTCTTTTGTCCACGGTCTGTACGGATTTACGATGTACACCGGAACGGCATCGTCTTTGCTGAGCAGATCGCTGTATGCTCCGGCAAACTTTGCGGCCTGATGGCCTCCGCCGATATCGAGCAGAGTGTAGTGATCGGATACCAGCGATACTCTTACACCTCCGACCATTACCGGAGCGTCAAGATACTGCTCCTGATATATGATGTTGACTCCCCTGCCCGCGAAATCGTTCTGCATGTCGCGCGATCTGTAGAGAGGCTTGGTCTGGTCGAGATCGAAAAGATCCACCTGCCTGCCGCTCTTCTGCGCGAGCTTGTTGGCGATGTTGAGAACTATCTCGCTCTTTCCGGAGCCGGCTTCACCGATAAAGACGAAATTCTTCTTTTCGTCCATCAGCCGCTCAAATGTCTTGTCTGCTTCGTAAAAAAGTCCCATCGATTTATACCTACAAAAACAGCTGTTCCTCAATTCGGAACAGCCTCATTCTATATTCTTCCCAACCTTCATTGTCCATATAAATTTATACTATAATATGTAGGCTTTTGCAAGTAAAGATTGGGTGAAGACTTCATCTTTTCATGCTATTATAACCCTATGAAAATACTTAGTATAACAGCACAAAAGCCGCACTCTACCGGAAGCGGCACATACATGACAGAGCTTGTGAAAGCTTTCGACCGGATGGGTCACAGACAGTCTGTAGTCTGCGGCATCTTCCCCGATGACGAAGTCGGGTTCCCTGAAGGTGTATCATGCTATCCTGTTTTTTTCAGTGACAGCAAAGCAGATATTCTCGCAGCGCCATGTAAAGCAGCAAAGCCTGTGATCAGCACCCTGCCGTTTCCTGTTGTCGGCATGTCGGATATAATGCCGTACAGCTCAACCCGCTACCGCGATCTTACTCCGGAAATGATCGCGCAGTTTGAAGATGCGTTTATAAAGGCTGTCGGGCGTGCCGTCGCAGACCTTGACCCCGATCTCATAATCTGCCATCACCTGTTTCTGCTGACTGCTCTTGTAAGGAAGCACTTTCCTGGCAGACGCATTGCCGGCATCTCGCACGGGACCGATCTCAGGCAGATGATAAACTGCGACAATCTGCGTGATATAGTCAGGCCTTACATCAAAGGCCTTGATGACGCACTTGCCCTTCATGCCGAGCAGCGTGATCAGATAATCGACATATTCGGAATTGATGAAGACAGAGTTTCCGTCATAGGCAGTGGATATAACGACAGGCTTTTCAACACGGAAGGCAGAGATGACCGTGAAGCCGGAGCTCCGCTGCGCCTTACATATGCCGGCAAGATAAGCAGGCCTAAAGGCGTACCTGAAATGCTAGCGGCGCTTGAAAAGCTTGCCTCTGAATCCGGATCTCCGGAATTTGAACTTACGATGGCCGGCGGATGTCAGGACGAAATGCTCAGGAGCCGTCTCGATTCCCTGCCGGAGTTCGCGGAATGGCTCGGTCAGATCCCGCAGCCTGCCCTTGCCGGTGGCTTCGTCGTAAATATCGTTGTCGCTCACAGCTAAAAAGGCACGTGTCATGCGCATGACGTCCGCAAACTGCGCCGGCTGCAGGGCGCAGTCCGCGCAGTCAATAATGCGGTGGCTGTGAAAGGCGTAAAAGCCCATTTGCACCGCGCCGTCCTTGGCTTTGCCCACAGGCAGCTGCGCCTTGTTGCGGTAGCGCAGGGTGCGCTCGCTGCCGAGAATCGGCTTGATGACTGTTTGAATACCGCCGATACGCTCCGCTGC
>CADATR010000292.1 GCA_902790885.1 uncultured Eubacteriales bacterium | reverse complement strand
CGACAAGGCCCGAGCCTATCTGCGTTGCGAGCCGGATGCGCTGCGATTCTCCTCCTGAGAGAGTGCCCGACGAGCGGCTGAGCGTGAGGTAGCCGAGACCGACGTCCTTGAGGAATCTGAGTCTGGCCTTAATCTCCTTTACGATCATGTTGCTGATCTTCTTCTCTCTTTCGGACAGCTCTGAGTCGAGCTTTTCGAAAAAGTCCATCGCCTGCACGACTGAAAGGTCGGTGAGCTCCATTATGTTTTTTCCGCCCACTGTGACTGCAAGGACGGTGTCCTTGAGCTTGCGGCCCTTGCAGACCGGGCATTCGTCCTCGGTCATCATGTCGCTGATCTTGTCTTTTATGTAGTCGGAATTGGTCTCGCCCCACCTGCGCTCGAGGCTCGGGATGATTCCCTCGAATGTGTGGTTCATGTGCGAGACTCTGCCGCTGCGGCTCTCATAGGTGTATTTGAGTCTGCGCGTGCCGGTGCCGTGAAGGAGCTCCTGCTTGAATTTCGGCGGGAGCGCTTTGAAAGGAACGCTCAGATCAGTACCGTGGTCGATCGCCAGGCGTGTGAGCATCTGCCTGTAGAAGCCCATGGCGTCAAGCGTCGAGAAAACATTGCCCAGCGCGCCGTTTATGATGCTCTTGTTTTCGTCCGTGATGACTGCGTCATCGGTGATCCTCAGTGTGAATCCGAGGCCGCTGCAGTTTTCGCAGGCGCCGTAAGGCGCGTTGAACGAGAACATTCGCGGCTCCATTTCCTCAAGGCCTATGCCGTGCTCAGGGCATGAGAACTTTGTGGAGTAGACCGCCTCGTGCTCTTCTTCCTCTTTGATGATGCGGCCGTCGGCAGCTCCGCCGTCCGCCTCAGGCTGCGCGTCTTCGCGCCTGCGCGGAGTGAAGAGCACGCTGCAGATGCCCTCGCCCTCCTTTATGGCGAGCTCAAGAGCTTCGGCTATTCGGCTCCTGTTGTCACTTCTCAGAACGATGCGGTCGATGACTATATCGATGTTGTGCTTGTTGTTTTTTGTGAGCACGATGTCGCCCTCGTCGAGGCGCGACATTGCGCCGTCGACGCGCACGCGGGTATAGCCGTCGCGGCGCAGGCGGTCGAAGACCGCCTTGTGCTCGCCCTTGCGTCCTCTGATGACTGGCGCAAAAACGGTGAGTCTGGTCCCCTCTTCATGAGACTGGATGCTCTCTATTATGCTGTCTATATTCTGGCTGGCGATCTCGCGTCCGCACACCGGGCAGTGAGGGATGCCTATCCTCGCGTACATCAGCCTCAGGTAATCGTATATCTCTGTAACGGTGCCGACTGTCGACCTCGGGTTTTTGCTGGTAGTCTTCTGGTCGATGCTTATGGCCGGCGACAGTCCCTCTATGAGCTGCACGTCAGGCTTCTTCATAAGGCCAAGGAACTGCCTCGCGTACGACGACAGCGACTCCACATACTTTTTCTGCCCCTCGGCGTAGATAGTATCGAAGGCAAGCGAAGACTTGCCCGAGCCGGAAAGCCCGGTCATGACTATCATTTTGTCGCGCGGCAGAGTGACGTCTATTCCCTTTAAGTTGTGCTCGCGGGCACCTTTTATAACTATGTTTTTATCCATTTACTGTATTATATCTCCGCTCTACGCCCTGCTGCTGGCCCTCAGCTCAAACAGTATGTCACGCAGCTCCGCGGCGCGCTCGAAATCGAGCTGCTTCGCGGCCTCTTTCATGTTCTTTTCTACCTCGCGTATAGTCTCGCGAAGCTCCTTGGCGGTCATGGCCTTCGGATTCTTTATGTCTCTTTCGACCGTGTATTCGGACGTTGCCCTCGCGATATCTCTTATAGGTTTGACTATCGTCTTCGGAACTATTCCGTGCTCCCTGTTGTACTCGTCCTGCACCTTGCGGCGCCTTGCCGTCTCGTCGATGCAGTAGCGCATCGCCTTGCTCACGTAGTCCGCGTACATTATGACGCGGCCGTGCTCGTTTCGGGCAGCGCGCCCTACTGTCTGGATCAGCGAAGTCTCGGTCCTCAGGAATCCCTCCTTGTCCGCGTCGAGTATCGCGATGAGCGACACCTCCGGCAGATCGAGTCCCTCCCTGAGGAGGTTGATCCCCACG
>CADATR010000291.1 GCA_902790885.1 uncultured Eubacteriales bacterium | reverse complement strand
GGAATCGGAAATCTTAAGCTCGAGGGGCTTGATGACAACCATCTCATAGATGCCAAAAGCTGCCCGGTCATTCCTACGGGAGATCACTTCTCCTCATTCGATCATCTTTTCAAGACGATATATGAGCTTATAGCTTCGGGAGAACCCGGAACGGAGGAGACCTGCCACTACCTGATGATGTCGATTATTTCTCTGGCAGTGCATCTGATTTCCACTGCGGAGCCGCATGAGGAGCCGGCTGATATTTCCTCCATGATCTCTGATGTGCGTCATTACCTCGATGAGAATTACATGCAGGATATTTCTCTGAAATCGGTCGGGGAGCTCTTTCATGTAAGTTCATATCATCTCTCGCATGTGTTCAAGGAGCAGACGGGATACTCCCTGATGAACTACGTCATCAGAAGACGTATAGGGGAGGCTCAGTCTCTGCTGATAGCCACAAACGATTCGGTAACCAGTATCGCGGGGCGCGTCGGATTCGGCAATCCCAACAATTTCAATATTCAGTTCCAGAAGCAGGTAGGACTGTCACCGAGACAGTACAGGAAAATATACGTCGCGGAAAAAAAGAGCAAGAAGTAAATGCTCAGCTGCAATTATCAGGAAATATAAACAGGAACCGGAGCAATCGGATTGTACCGAGAGCGCAGTTCCTGTTTTTTTCATTAATATATTAGTGAGGTCTGTGGCGAAACCGGCAGGACCCGCTATTTCATAATACCCGTCAGGTGCTCATAAGCCTTTCGTGCGGTTTCTTTGCCGTCGCCGTGAGGCTGGCATTCAACGGTCACGTAGCCATCGTAGCCGCTTTTCTCCAGCAGTGAAAAGATCTTTTCAAAGTCCAGATTTCCGCTTCCCGGATACCAGCGTGTGCTGTCCGCAACATGGAAGTATCCGAGTCTGTCACCTGCCGCATCAAAGGCCGCGGCAAAGTCTGTTTCCTCAATATTCATATGGAATGTATCCATGAGGATATAGCATTGTGTCAGCTCAGGATGAGCGGAAAGGAAATCAGCCAGTTCCTTTACGGTGTTAAAGACATTTGTCTCATAGCGGTTTATGACCTCGATATTGAGGCGGACATTGTTATCTGCGGCATAGTCATTAATTACCTTCAGATTGTAGGCGAGACGATTCAGATATCTGTCCCTGTTGCCTCCCGGAGGAACATTTCCTTTTACCCAGCCGATAACAAGGTCGGCTCCGAGATATGCGGCCATATCTACGTACTTCAGCATGCCTTCGATAGCGGCATCTGTAATATACGGCTTGTCACTCATGAGGTCGCAGTTCCCCTCGGTGTTAAGCTTGCCTGTGATTACCTGGCATATGCGAACACCCGTCTTATCCATTTGCTCTTTTATGGCATCGAGGTCTAAAAGTGCGGTCTCACGCGTGTGGATTTCAATTGCCTGATATCCGAGTTCTGCGGCAGTGGCCAGATTGCTTAAGACATCATCTCTCAGAAGCAGGTGAGCGCTTGGCGCAACCGGGTCCGAAGTCCCGGCATCGGTTGATGAGAGCCCGAGTTTCCATCTTTTCATTGGTTTATCCTTTCCGGAATTCCTGTGGTCTGAAGAGGCCGACGATAAACAGCGTTAAAGCGTTATGCGCCGGCCTCTGACTTTTTTAATTCAAGCAGTTTCTGATATTAGTCTTCTTCCATTCCAGGGAATGTAAGTACGACTTTTCTTGCGATGTCTTTGTGGTTGCAAGCCATGTCCATTGCGGCATCGAGGTCCTCAAACTTGAAGTAGTGAGTGTTCAGTGCCTTGAAATCATACTTATCCTTGATCTTGTTGAGGAATCTGATTGTGCGAGGGAACCAGTGATATGTACCGCCGGAACCTGAAATCTTCAGTGTCTTCCAGATAACTTTACCGATTTCAACAGGAACCTTACGTCCGATGGAGTGTCCTACAACACCGATTCTTGCGGAGTGTCCTGCAATGTCGAAGATGGATGCGATACCGGCGTCATTTCCGGAGCACTCGATTACCACATCTGCGAGACGGCCGTTTGTGAGCTCTGCTACCTGCTCCTCGATGCTTCTCTCTGTAGGATCGAGAACATAGTCTGCTCCGTAATTGAGAGCGTTTTCTCTGCGCT
>CADATR010000290.1 GCA_902790885.1 uncultured Eubacteriales bacterium | reverse complement strand
GACTCCTGTCGTCTACACAGGAGTCGTTCCTGCAAAATCCCTAAAACTCTTTTACATCTTCATTATATGAATCAGACAGTCTATTTCAACTGTGCGATCTCTGTTGATATTCGCATAATTTACGGACTGTCTTTTTTGTTATACACTCATAATATGAAACGGAGGTGATCCCATGTTCGGAAACAAGACTAAAGTACAGATGACTGAAGATGAAAAGACTATCCTTATACTTGCACTTAACGAGCTGAGGAACAAGCTCCTCTCTGAAGGAAGGTTCACTGACGCTGTCGATGAGCTTATCCTTAAACTCGCTTACTAGTAAGATCCGGTATCTTTCCTTACATGCCCTGTCACTCTGGCAGGGCTATTAGTATATCCAAATGAGGAGGAAAGAAAATGGAAAACAAAGAGATTAATAAAGTTATTGCTGAAGAAATGAAAGGCCCTGTATGCTGCCCCATGATCCACGAGATAGCAAGAACGATATCCGAAAACATCGATGATGCATCTGAATACTGCTTTGATAACGATGAGGATATGCTTATCCTGGAACTAGTCGGAAGGCTTTATCTCAAGGGAGCTTTCTGGGAAGCGGTGGATATGCTGTTCCTGGTATTCACCACTATAGAAGACGAACAGTCACTGTCGCTTCTTATGCTTCTCAGATCCTGTGATCCTGACGGAGATGCTTCCAGACTCTTTCTGGAATGTCTGATCTGTTACTCGGAAAGATGCGAGCTTGATAAGGTGAGGACAGTCATACAGAAGAAACTGAACTAGAGGTGATGCCGGATGTCAAGAACGATAGCAATATGCAACCAGAAAGGAGGAGTCGGGAAAACTACTACAGCCCTCAACCTGGGTGCGGGACTTGCAAGAGCTGACAGAAAAGTACTCCTTGTGGATGCTGATCCTCAGAGTGACCTGAGCGCCAGTCTCGGGGTGAACGGAGAGAGTCTCAATGACACCCTTGGTACTCTTATGTATGTGCAGCTCAAAGGTCACAGACCTCATATCGAAAACACCATAATACACCTTGATGAGGGAATGGATCTCATTCCTTCCAATCTGTATCTGTCATCAATGGAGACCAGGCTTGTGAACGCCATGAAGAGAGAATCTGTAATGGACGGCATACTCAGCGCGGTAAAAGATGATTATGACTATATCATCATAGACTGCATGCCTTCTCTCGGGATGCTTACGATAAATGCGCTTACGGCATCAGATGAAGTCATAATCCCGGTACAAGCCCAGTATCTTCCGCTTAAAGGCATGACGCAGCTCATGAGAAGCATCGACCTTGTGCAGAATCATACCAATGAGAATCTTGAGATCGGCGGTATACTGATGACTCTTGTTGATGGAAGGACTAACCTGGCAAAGGATGTCATATCAGCCATTAGAACCAATTACGGCATGTCCATCAGGATCTTCGATACCGAGATCCCGATGGCAGTCAAAGCAGCTGAAGCCAGCAGAGCCGGGAAAAGTATCTTCAGTTATGACAGTACAAGCAAACCTGCACAATCATACGAACAGCTTACGAGGGAGGTGATGAAGTATGCCGAAAGACAGAATGAACGAGATAAAGCTCCCCTCGTTAGATGAACTATTTTCGTCCCAGAAAGAAAGAGATGAGGCTGATCTCAAGAAGATCTATGAGATACCATTGTCTGAAATAGATCCCTTCCCAGATCATCCATTCGGAGTACGGGATGACGAAGACATGATGCATCTTGTGGATAGCATAAAGGTAAGAGGAGTACTTACTCCTGCTACAGTAAGGCAGAAGGATGACGGAAGATTTGAACTTCTCTCAGGTCACAGACGTATGAGAGCATGCGAACTGGCAGGTATCGACAAATTGCGATGCGAAGTAGTTGATATGTCCAGGGACGAAGCAACCATATTCATGGTAGAGTCGAATTTCCAGAGAACAACAATACTTCCCAGTGAAAAGGCATTCGCATACAAGATGCGGCTGGAGGCGCTTAAAAGACAGGGAGAAAGGAAGGATTTAACTTCCGCACCAGTGGAGCGGAAGTCCTCTGAAGCAAGAGAACTAATAGGTAGTGAGGCTGGAGAAAGTCGTGAACAGGTTCGTAGATTTATTCGCCTTACAGAGCTCAT
>CADATR010000289.1 GCA_902790885.1 uncultured Eubacteriales bacterium | reverse complement strand
AGATAGGCAAACAGCGGGTCAGCGGTTTCGCCGTTGACGTCGATCTTCGCGAACTGCGGGAATTCCGTTCCGAACTTGAGAGTGCAGAACTCATGGATCTCGTCATCAGAACCAGGAGCCTGATCTGCGAACTGGTTGCAAGGGAAATCCAGGATCTCAAAGCCCTGATCCCTGAGCTCCTTGTACATAGCCTCAAGAGGATCATAATGAGGAGTGAAGCCGCAGCCTGTAGCCGTATTCACGATGAGAAGCACCTTTCCCTTATAATCCGAAAGGCTTACCATATTGCCGAATCTGTCCTTTACATCAAAATCATAAACGTTGCTCATTTTGCTCTCCTTTCATTTCCGAGGATCTCATATAAAGTTTCATAGAGTTGTATTGCTTTTTCAGGAGAAAGCTCGATACATCCTCCGACCTTTTCAGGGATGTCCTCTGCTCTTTTCTGCATGTCCCTGCCCTGCTCCGTCAGTGTGATCACCACTACCCGGTCATCTTCCGAGCTGCGCGTTCTTTTTATAAATCCGGCGCTTTCCATCTTTTTGAGAAGCGGTGAAACAGTGCCGTTATCAAGCATCAGCCTGTCGCAGATCTCTCCGACGGTGAGGCCGTCTTTCTCCCACAGCACCAGGAATGTGATGTACTGCGTATAAGTGATGCCAAGCTGCTTCAGCCACGGCGTGTAAAGCGCGGTCACCTTTCTTGCTGCTGCATAAAGAGGAAAGCACATCTGGTTCTCCAGTTTCATCATTTCTTTTTTGGATACTTCTTCCATGCTCTGACCTCCTGCCTAATATATTTAACACAATTATATTTTATACAATATATCTGGATTGTCAACTGCTTTTTCCATGAATGCGGACAAAAAAACAGCAGATAGCACAGAACCATCTGCCGTTGATTTACATTGCTATTCGGTCCGGTACTCCTGCTCAGTTTTGATGGCAAGCGCGGTGTCATCGGTGAAATACGAGTCCACACCGAGATCTATCGCCCCGCGTATCTCTTCCTCGCTGTTCAGTGTCCACGCGCTGAACTTCTTGTCATGATCATGCGCCGCTTTGAGATTATCCGCCGTCATGATCTCCTTCGGAACACTGATCATATCCACATAGTCACGATCAAGAGCAAGATCGAATGTCGCCTGATCTGCACAGATATAGATCTTCGTCATGTCAGGGAAGGTTTCATCGAGAGGTCTGAGCGCATCAAAGTACGCTGAAGCCGCAATAACATTTTTTTCGAGTCCGTTTGTCCTGACGGCTATTGTAAATGCTTCGATATTGCGCTGGCTCGTGTATTTGATATCTAAAATGTAATTGACTGAATCTCCGTATTTCTCGAAAAGATCCTTAAGCTTCAGCACATTGCTGCCAGATTTTGTCTTCAGCTGGTCTATCTGCCCGTCAGTCATTCCTGAGAAATATCCGCCGGTACCTGTCATATCAAGGGCATAGTCATCATGAGCAAGATAGACAGTGCCGCTTGCGGATACCACAAGGTCAGCCTCGATGTATTTTGATCCGGCCTCAACAGCCCTGTCATAAGCGGCAAAAGTCAGCTCATCATCGCCTGCCGCACCTCTGTGTGAGTAGACATGCGAAGCGGCAGCCTCTGCATCTGAATTCTGCGCCGTCTCTTCTGCAGCAGGCTCTTCAGCTGCAGGAGTCTCCGCGGGCGGTTCTTCAGCCGTATTCTTCTCTTCTGCCCTGCCGAAATGCATCAGTATATATGCTGCTGATGCAGCGCACAGCAGGAGAAGTACTATTATCGTTATGAGCTTTCTCTGCTTTGCTTTTCTGCGTCTTTTTGTTCTGTTGCTGATCTGTTCGTTCATTATCGTTTACCTGATTCTCAAGTCCGGATCGTTTTCACCCAAAAACTCTTTTCAATAACATTACTACTAAAAAGCTCCCGCACAAAAGTATTTTAACAAATATTGATAGTGAGGGCATCAAATCGCAGCCCTTTTGCATGCAAAAAGGACAGGCGCAAAGCCCATCCTTATCAAAGCAGAAGCAGCACTGCTGCATCTACTCCATCTCTACAGTCCCCGGCGGTTTGCTCGTAAGATCGTAGAATACCCTGTTGACGTGATCCACCTCGTTCACTATACGTGTCATCACGCGCTGAAGC
>CADATR010000288.1 GCA_902790885.1 uncultured Eubacteriales bacterium | reverse complement strand
TGAGTCCTGAAACGGCAGCGGATATACGGGCCCTCATCGAATCGAGCCTGTCGAAGAGCTCATCTCCGAGCGCTTCCCTGCCATATTTGAACGGTTTGTCCCACATGGACCCTTTTATGCGGTATTCACGCGCGTAATTCTCGAGGTCTTCTATGTCGTCGGCAAAGTCCGTAAGCCCCGTCTTGAGCATGGCGAAAAGATACTGTGACGACTTGCGGCGCACCAAGAAGCTGAGGAGGTTTACAATGAACCCCACGGCAGCGCTGTCTGTGATGTCGCGCGAGCTGTCGGCAAACACCGGCAGGCCGTATTCTTCAAAGACGCGCCTTATGACAGGCTGCATGCTGCCTTCGTCATTTGCTATAATCTGTATCTCGCGCATTTTGAAACCGAGATCGCGTATAAGATGCCACACGTACGCGGCAGCGCTCTCAGCCTCGTAATACGGATTGGCTGCGCACACAATGGTGAGGTCTTCTGGAACGAACTCAGCATTTTCGGCCTTTTCAGCCGGGCTCAGAACATCCTTCCAGAGAGACTTCTCGAGGCGCTTTACAGTTTCGCTTCTGATGAGCTCATATGAAGGCGGTATCTCTTCGATGCTTATGTCTATGTTGCTGTCAGCGGCCAGCGCCGTGAGCGAAGCCGCGAGACGTTCATCAAGATCGAAATCGCTTCTGTTCACTATGAATCCGACCGACTCGGCGGCCCCGGCAAGTTCCATGACAGCTCCCGCAAATTTAGGCGTTATGCTGTCGTAGCCGTAGATCCACACTCTCTTGCCGCGCACAAGCTTCGAATCCTTTATGGCGCTTACGTACATGGCGATGTAGTCTTCGGAGTCAGTGTATTTTCCCTTTATGGCCTCTTCATACGCCGTGATGACTCCGCTGAGCTCCTTCAGCTTGGCTTCGAGTATAGGATCGCCTCCGGCGTCTCCTGTCATCTCCTGAAGCTTTTCGACGGTGCAGTCCTGCTGCTTGAATTCAGAAATGAAGTCGTTGAGCATGGATGTGAAGGTCAGCTTTCCGGCCACCCTGCTGAAAATGTCGAAGTCGTCTGAATGCTCGCGTATGAGCATCGACAGAAGCATGAAGCGTCCGTACTTGTCGATCATCTGAACGGACTCAGTCCCCTGCTCTTCGAGCACCCTGAGCCCGAGGCGGTTCATCGAGGTGATCTCCACATTGAACAGACAGTCGGTCCCGAGGTATCTGAGCGCCTGCTCCTCCGCCACCAGCGTGTACTGATCGGGCACTAAAACAAGCGTCTCACCTCCGTGTTCCCTTACACGGTCATAGATGAAACGCTCCTTATCGATATTCTCCCTGCCCGCAAACAATCTCAGCATTGATTCTATTCGTTTGCCGCTGCCGCGTCCTGTGAAAGCTTTGCGCGTACAAAGACGTCGATGTCGCCGTCCATTACCGCCTCAACATTGCCAACCTCGGCACCGGTGCGCGTGTCCTTTACCATCGTGTACGGCTGAAATACGTAATTCCTTATCTGGGAACCCCAGGTAGCCATCGACTGATCGCCCTTTATCTCGTTGAGGTTCTCTTTGTGAGCCTCTTCTGCGATGCGCGTGAGCTTTGAGATGAGGATCTTCATCGCCACCTCACGGTTCATTATCTGAGACCTTTCGTTCTGGCACGTCACCACTATACCGGTCGGTATGTGTGTGATGCGGACAGCAGAATCCGTAGTGTTTACGTGCTGGCCGCCGGCGCCTCCCGATCTGTAGGTGTCTATCTTGAGATCGCCCGGATCGATATTCACCTCTATGTCATCGCCTATATCCGGCACAACCTCTACCGCAGCAAAGGACGTCTGCCTCTTGCCCATCGCGTTGAACGGAGAGATGCGCACAAGCCTGTGCACGCCCGTCTCCGATCTGAGAAGACCGTAGGCGTTTTCACCGCTCACCTCTATCGTAGAGCTCTTGATGCCGTAATCGACGTCATCCTGCCTGTCGAGTATCTTTGTTTTGAAGCCCTTCTTTTCGCAGTATCTCAGATACATCCTTTCTAGCATCTCGGCCCAGTCATTGGCGTCTACTCCGCCTGTTCCCGAGTGTATGCTCAGTATACAGTCCCTGCTGTCGTATTTACCGGACAGCAGCATGCCTGTCTTGAGGTCTTCAAGCTCATC
>CADATR010000287.1 GCA_902790885.1 uncultured Eubacteriales bacterium | reverse complement strand
GGCATATCCTGACCTCGAAGACGGCAAGGGATTCATAAAGGTAGACGAGAAGTATCAGACACCTGTTGAAAGCGTATACGCTATCGGTGACTGCAACGGCGGTATCCAGCTGGCTCACGTAGCATCCGCAGAAGGACGCAACTGCGTGGCTCTGATGAACGGCGCACAGGCAACCATCAACATGGGAACTGTTCCGAGCTGCATCTATACAGATCCTGAGATCGCTGTAGTCGGAATGACTGCAGATGAGGCAAAGGAAGCCGGCATCGATGTAGTAACAAAGAAGTACCCGATGTCTGCAAACGGCAAGACTCTGATCGCGGGACTCGACAGAGGCTTTGTAAAACTGGTAGCAAGAGCTGATGACCACGTGCTTATCGGCGCGCACCTGCTCTGCGGAAGAGCTTCCGACCTTATCGGTGAGCTCTCAGTGGCGATCGGCCGCGGCATGATGCTCGAAGAAGTAGCGAATATCATCCATCCGCATCCATCCTTCGCAGAAGCTATCATGGAGGCTGCAAGACTGTAGTTGACAAAGGGGACGGTCCTTACTGTCATGTATTGGATAAGACCTGTCTTCACAAATATGTGGAGACAGGTTTTTATGTAAAACACTTTACGGCGAAGGAGAACGCTATATGATATAAGGGCGAAAAAGATACCGGTGAAGAACACTCAGAAGGTGGACTATAATGGGCAAGTACGGAGCGGGCTCACCGCAGTGGAACAGAGTCAAAGAAGTCATGATACTGAAGATCGGAGAAGATCCATCCGTAAAAGAAGCGTTGGATACACGCGCGTTCAGTATCATGGACCTGATGAGGGCAAATACCATAAATGAATTACCTGCTGACTGGCGGGCATTCGCCGAGAAATGCAGCCGTGAGACCGACTGGATACTCGAGTAGAGGGGAAGACTATGAGTGACAATTTCGAATTATACGATCTTATGGTCGAAGTTATAGGATCCGATAAACCTATGGTCTGCAGCCATAAGGAAGGCGAGGCCTTTTATGTGATCGGAGAGAATCTGGTGTTCCCTGAAGGCGGATCTTTTTCGATGTACGCGCTTGCGGCACTTCTGCCAATGCTGCCCGCAAAGCAGAGGGAACTCCACAAAAACGACTGGATGCTCTCGGACAGCATCATCGCGTGCCCTGATCCAAACTGCGGCGCAAGGTTTAAGATAAGCCGGGCCGGCAAAAGGGAATTCAGCCACGCGGAATGTACCGCGGTGCCTCTTCCGGATGACGATGAGCAGGAGAAATAATGGCAAATAATGATCCAAAAGTCAGGGCTGCCACGCTGGCGGCGTTGCTCTCCAATTTCATATTCGGACTCAGCTTCATGGCGTCGAGGATAGCGCTCGAGCACACCACATCTGCGATGATGCTCACGCTGCGCTTCGGATCGAGCGTGCTCATTATGCTGGTCCTCGCGGTACTGGACATAACGAAGCTGAACCTTAAAGGCAAGCCCCTGCACAGTCTCCTTTTGCTTGGGCTTTTCCATCCGGTCATTTATTTCATAGGCGAGACCAACGGGATAAAATACACCAATTCGTCCTTCGCGGGCATCATGATATCCCTGATCCCTGTTGCGACAGCCCTCTTCTCAGGCGTGTTCCTTCACGAGAAAATGTCTAAAAAGGCTTACGCGTGGATATTCTGCTCTGTCGCGGGCGTCATAGTTATCTCGCTTTCACAGGCGGGCGGCGGAGCTGTTCACCCGGTCGGCATATTGTATCTTTGCCTGGCGATCTTCGCGGGCGCGATGTTCTATGTTTTCAGCCGGTCGATCTCCGGGGTGTTCACGCCTTTCGAAAGGACATTCATCTCCATGCTTATGGGATTCATCTTCTACGCATCGGTCGGACTGGTGCAGGAGGGAAGCTGCTTTGTACAGGTATTCACAGAGGCAGCCACTGACAGATACGTGCTGCTCCCGGTGCTCTTCCTGTCGGTGATCTCGTCAGTCATCGCTTTCATGCTGCAGAACTATTCCGTAACACACCTCGATGCTGCGAAGGTCACGGTCTTCTCAAACATGGTGCCGATAGTCTCCCTGCTGGCGGGAGTCCTGCTTCTCGGAGAGCCTTTCTCGGCGGTCTATCTCATCGCCGCCTGTCTCCTGACGGCGGGCATTCTCCTGCTCCGCATG
>CADATR010000286.1 GCA_902790885.1 uncultured Eubacteriales bacterium | reverse complement strand
GTCGATATCTGAAGCGGAGAGGTATGAGCGGAGGCTCAGCGCTGTGTACGGCACTCTGTGCTTGATGCAGATAGGCACAGTGTGCGACTCGAGCTCTTCGATCACCGGCTTGAGCCATGATGTGATCGGCCCGGCCAGGAGCTCTCTCGTCTCGTCTTTTCTCAGGAATTCGGTGACTTCTCCCTGCAGGAGTTCGTCAGTGTCGGCGAGCTTCTGGATCTCTCCGTCTCTCCACCTGTCGAATATAGGCATGGCCACCTGCTCGATGATAGGATCCACCAGGCAATCGACAGCGTCCTTGTAGAGGAACGGAATGTGCTTTTCGACTATATCTTCGATAACCGTCGATTTGACCAGCTTGTCGAGATCTTCTCTGAACTCCTTGATGTCTTCGTCGATGCGCCCGCAGTATGCAAGGCCCCTGGCTACGGAGAACTCAGGGTCTGAGGCGGATATTATGACTGATTCAGGGAATACCTCGCTGCACCAGTCTCTGATAGCTGCCAGCTTGCTGACTCCGCCTGTCAGAAATATCAGCTCAGGCTGTTGGCCCGAGATGTTTTCTCTGACATCTTTGAGCGACGCGATGAACACTTTTTTCCATGAGCGGTTGCCGAGGGAAGGAACCCGTCTGTCAACGAGCTGCTTCGCAATGGAGCCGTTCATGCGAAGTGTCAGCTTGACCGTGCGGTCGTAGTGCATGACTACAGTCTCTTTGCACTCGTGGGTGGCCCAGTAATCTTCATCAGAGAAGTACTTCTCTTTGAGCCTGCGGGCTGCAAACTCCGCGTAGTTCTTCCAGGCGTCGCTTGCGTCAAGGACTCCCTGGATCTTTTTGCGGGAAAAGCCCGAGGCCTCAACAGACTCCATCAGGAGTATCTCATCCATGATGCCGCCGCCGAGAACGACCTCACCGGCCGTCTGCATCTCGACTTCCTTTCCGCCCATGATGTAAGCGAAGTCGGTCGTCGATGAGCCTATGTCGACTACCAGAACAGGCTTCGACAGGATGTCGACACCGATCTGCAGATGCTTGGACTGGCATGCGCTTACCATCGCGGCTCTTGACTCAGATATTATCTTTGCTGGCGGATAGCCCGCGCCCTCGAATATCTCGCGGTAATGCTCTCTGGTGTTTTTGTTCCAGCCGGCAGGGCAGCCGATGTAGAAGGAGCAGTCCTCGTTCTTGATGAGGTCGCCGTTTCCGTAGAGCTCGCCCAGAACGCCGGCCGCGAAGCTCTTGACATCTGCCGCGCTTGAGCGGTCGGTCAGGAACCTGCTTTTGAAGCGGATCTTGCGCTTCATGACATTATCGGCATAGCAGGCCTTCTCGCCGATGATGAGCTCACCGGAGGAAGTCTGCGCATATGCCGTAATAAAACTCTGCTCACCGACAACGGTGAGCATTTCAGGCACTACCTGGTCTTCTTTACTTAATCTGGCGACTGCGCTTTCGGCATCGCCGAGGTCAAATCCGAAAAAACGATCCATTACAGAGCCTTTCTATAAATCTATCTGCCTGATGAGGCCAGACCCTTTTTGAGCAGCCCGCCCTGAGCTACAAGTGCCGGCCTTATGGTCGCAGCCTTGCTTCCCGGCATGAGATCGAAGTACTTTTCGGTCTCCTTGCTGTAGTCTACGACCTCGATCTGTTGTCTGTGCAGGAAGAACTCTATCTGTTCTATCTTTTCGAGCGCGTACTCGGCGTCGCCGCTGTATGCGGCTGCCAGAAGGTCGGAGAAGAGCTCGAGCTCGGACGGCGTGACGGCTCTTCCGTCAATGCTGCCTGCTTTTTCACGCTCTTTCCAGCGCTCCGACGCGCGGATCTCTTCTATGGCCTGATCGACCGACAGAAGAGCTGTGCGGAAGCTGCGGTAGATGCGCTCGGAGTCGATGCGTATATCCACCTGATACTCTGCCTTGCCGCGCTTCTTAGGACGGCTGTACATATAGCCTGAGAAGTACAGCGAGATGAGACCGACTACAGTAGCACCGCCGTGAAGCAGCACCTGGTCGCGCGCGTTCTCTGCCACGCCGGTGTAGGCCTCCATCATAAGAGGACCGAAGCCGAACACGCAGAGAGCAATGCCCAGTATGAGCAGCACCAGGAACGATACCTTGAACGAGCCGCTGTCATCGCCTTCGAGCCGGCCGCCGCGCTCCCAGACT
>CADATR010000285.1 GCA_902790885.1 uncultured Eubacteriales bacterium | reverse complement strand
TATCCCTCAAGCGCGCCACTCTCGACAACGGTACCCAGAAGGTCAACGATGCGCTCGGCAACCCTATCATCATCGGTGCTGTAGTCCTGTGGCACGTTGAAGACCCTACAAAGGCAGTATTCAATGTAGAGAACTACACTGAGTTCCTTTCTATCCAGACCGACTCGACAATAAGAAACATGGCAAGGCTCTACCCTTACGATGTATTCGATGACGGGCTTGACGACGAGGACGACGGCAAGGCAGAGCAGACACTGCGCGGAAGCTCGCAGGAGATCGCCGAGAAGATGAAGGTCGAGCTCGCCGAGAAGGTCGCATTCGCAGGACTCGTTATCGAGGAGGTCCGCATCACTCACATCGCATACGCCGAAGAGATCGCAGCGGCGATGCTCCAGAGGCAGCAGGCATCGGCCATAATCGCAGCGCGTGCAAAGATAGTCGACGGTGCGGTCAGCATGGTCAAGATGGCTATCGACAAGCTGAATGACGAAGATATAGTGAACCTCGATGAGGAGCGCAAGGCCCAGATGGTGTCCAACCTGCTCGTGGTACTCTGCGGCAACAAGGACGCGCAGCCGATAGTCAACAGCGGCTCGATCTACTAATGACAGCAAGAGGACAGCATGCCAAAGAATCCAGATGATAAAAACTTAAGCAGTGCCGGACTGGACAGGCGCGAAGAAGAGCTGCTCCGCCGCAAGGAGAAACTCGATGCGCTCGAAGCCGGTATCAGGGCGAGGGAGCGGGAGCTCGCTTCGAAGGAATCGAAGCGCAAGCAGATAATACTCCGCCTGCCTGAATCACTGTGGGCAGACATCGCCGGATGGGCCGAAGACGACTTCAGGTCCATCAACGGGCAGATAGAATATCTGCTGACTAAATGCGTAAGGGAGCACAGGAAATGAGCGAAAGTAAACACGATATACGGACACATGCAAAAAAGGAGCCTGATGTAAAGGCGAAGGCCGGGGTGAAAGCTGACGTCAGTCCCGGGGAAGAAAAAGGAAAGCAAAAGAAGAAAAAGAGCAACGGCCGCAAAGTCCTGAGAGTCCTTCTTATCCTCATCCTCGTTCTGGCTGCCGCCGTAGCCGGGCTGGTCTACCGCTATTACAAACAGGCGGAAGCATCTCTTGATCTTAAGTTTGCGGAGGATCCTGCCACGGTCGAATTCGGAGAAGAATACCAGGCCATGGACCGCGTGAGCGAATGGACCTGGGAGATAGAGCCCGAACAGAGATTCCTCGACACAGGCTCTCTCGGAGCTAAAAGCATCAAGTATAAAGTGTACAGGCCTTTGTTCGGCGGTCTGCTGACCCCTTCGAAGGAATATCAGCTTGAATACCTGGTCGTAGACACCGAAGCCCCTGTCACTCTCTGGAACGGTGACGGAGCCGTGCTGGAGCGCGGAACAGAATTCGATATAAAGAACGTGATCGCTTACGGTGACAATGCCGATCCTGCCCCTGAAGTAAAGGTGGACGGAGATGTGGACATGAGCACGGCAGGCAGCTACCCTCTTCATGTAACAGTCAGCGATGCCTCCGGCAACTCCACGGACTGGGATCTTACCGTAGAGGTCGCAGATGAGCTCCCGTCATATGAAGACGACAGCGAGCGCACGGCCTTTAAAAGCGCACCCTCGAAGTTGCGGTCGATGCTCATGACCTCGCCCGTCGCCTTCATCTGCGTACCCAGTGTGCGGTCCGCGTAGACGAACTTGTCGAACGGCCAGCGTGGGAACTTCACGACGCAGTAGTCAAGCGCCGGCTCGAAGCACGCCTTCGTCTTCTGCGTAACCGCATTCGTGATTTCATCGAGCGTATAGCCGATGGCGATTTTCGCGGAAACCTTCGCAATCGGATAGCCTGTAGCCTTGGAGGCCAGCGCGGAGGAACGGCTCACGCGCGGATTGACCTCAATGACATAATACTGGTTGCTGTTCGGGTCAAGTGCGTACTGCGCGTTGCAGCCGCCCTCGATGCCGAGCTCGCGGATGATGCGCAGCGAAGCCGAACGCAGCATCTGGAACTCATGATCCGTCAGCGTCTGGCTCGGTGCCACGACGACGGAATCACCCGTATGCACGCCGACCGGGTCGATGTTCTCCATGTTACATACGGTGATGCAGTTGTCGTTACCGTCACGCATGACCTCGTACTCGATTTCCTTCCAGCCGGCCACGCTGC
>CADATR010000284.1 GCA_902790885.1 uncultured Eubacteriales bacterium | reverse complement strand
CCCATGATCCTGTTAGTGGCGCTTCTGATGAGTCTGGTGACATGCGTGATGGCACAGTACTTCTTCTCGATGGGCCTCGATCTTATCGAGAGCGGAAAGGCTGCAATCTACGGAGCAGCAGAGCCGGTCGTCGGTACGCTGGTGGGCATACTGATATTTCACGAGGAATCGAATTTCCTTAAGATTGCAGGTATCGTTATGGTAATTGCAGCGATCCTGCTGATAGGCAAGAGCAATACAGAAAAGAGAAACGATCTTTGAGGATAAAATATAAACAACTTGACAAATTATATCGGACGCGCTATGGTAGTATGCTGCTGCTACACTCACCGCAGAGTTATCAAGGCTCTGATCAAGGGCGAAGAGATGCCTAAAGCACCAAAGTGGCACTTCTGGGTATCCGCAGACAAGAGAAGAGATTAATTGACATATAAAAAGGGAGAATAAGACTATGAGCAATGTATATGATTTCACGGTAAAAGACAGAATGGGCAATGATGTAAGCCTCAAGGATTATGAAGGAAAGGTCCTTCTGATCGTCAATACAGCAACAGGCTGCGGATTCACCCCGCACTATGAGCCTCTCGAAGCTATGTACGCAGAGTTCAGGGATAAGGGATTTGAGATCCTCGACTTCCCTTGCAACCAGTTCGCTGATCAGGCTCCTGGTTCAGACGATGAGATCCACGAGTTCTGCACGCTGAAGTTCGGAACAGAGTTCCCTCAGTTCGCAAAGATCGACGTAAACGGCGAGACAGCTGATCCGCTGTTCGCTTATCTCGCATCGGTGAAGCCTTTCAACGGATTCGGAAAGGGCCTCAAGAACGCTGCACTCAACAAGTTCGCTGCTGCAAACAACAAGAAGTTCGGTGACAGGACTTACATCGGCTGGAACTTCACTAAGTTCCTCGTAGACAGAGAAGGCAACGTCATCGACAGATTCGAGCCTACATTCGACATGGATGAAGTAAAGGCTAAGGTAGCTGCAGCTCTGTAAAACAGACGGCTGAAGAGGCAAGTGAAAAAACTGTAAAAAAGTCAGAGAGCTATTTACGCTCTCTGACACTTTTATTATTGCTGGATGATTCTGCATGAATAATGTATTATAATGTGCGCATGACTGTTTTTATGGATTTACTTATGGATACGATAAAGGATACAGTGACGCTGATCCCGTTTCTTTTCATCACATACCTGGTGATGGAATGGCTCGAACGCAAAACGGAAGACCAGTCAGTCGCTCTTCTTTCGCGTATCGGAAAATTCAGCCACGTGCTCGGAGCGGGCATAGGGCTCATACCGCAGTGCGGATTCTCGGCTGGCGCCGCGAGTCTGTACTCGGGTGGAGTGATCACGGCCGGAACGCTTTTAGCCGTGTTCCTCTCCACCTCCGATGAGATGATCCCTATCTTTCTCAGCTCATCGGTGGCGCCGGCCACTATAGGAAAGATACTTGCGGCCAAGTTCGTGATAGCTCTCATCAGCGGCATCGTTGTTGACGCAGCGTCTCACGTTATACGCTACGGCTTCCACGCTGATAAGCACATCCATGATCTCTGCGAGCGCGATCACTGCGGCTGCGAAGATGAAGAGGGCAGCATCGTACATTCTGCCCTGGTACATACACTGAAGATCACAGGATTCATATTCATCGTATCGCTTGCGCTCAGTCTCCTGCTCGGATACGCGGGCGAGGAAAGTGTGGCATCGATACTCACCGCGGTTCCGGTACTGGCAACCATACTTACCGGCATTATCGGACTGATCCCGAACTGTGCGGCATCGGTCGTTATAACCCAGATGTATCTCGAAGGGCTCCTCACCTGCGGACAGCTGATGTCGGGCCTTCTGGTCGGAGCGGGTGTCGGACTCCTGGTACTCTTCAGATCCAACAATCATTACAAGGAGAATGTCGCCATAACAGCGACTCTCTTAGGGCTCGGTATATTCTGGGGCATACTTATAGACATGCTGGGCATCACATTCTAGTCAAAAATCCCTCAAAGCGTTGATGAAATCGCTTTGCAGAGCTATAATATACGGGAATTTTCTACAGGAAGAGAGAACAACAATGGCAGAAAACAAAGAAATCAAGGCATCAACCGAAGCAAAGCGTCAGATGAAGGCTGACAGACGAGAGGCGAAAGCTGCCCGCAAAGAGGCTAACAGGGTAGAGGATAAAAAGACCAGACCTAACAACATCTTTCTC
>CADATR010000283.1:743-3351 GCA_902790885.1 uncultured Eubacteriales bacterium | reverse complement strand
GTATGAGACAGTCAGGTTCAACGAGCTGAAAAGGTATCTGAAAAACATATCTGACAAGACGCTCAGCTCCAACCTCAAGCAGCTCGAGGCAGATCATCTTATCATCCGGAAAGAATATCCGCAGATACCGCCTAAGGTAGAATACAGCCTGAGCGAGAGAGGCCGGTCGCTTATGGACGTGCTCGATCAGCTTTGCGTCTGGGGCGAGAAAAACAGGGAGTAAAAAAACACAAATAGAGCGATTCCAAATAACATCTTCATAAACGACATCATAAAAACGCACCTTGGTTCATATGTGGTATTATAAAAATGTCAGTAAAACGATGAATGCAGCATTGCTGATGGGGGTATGCATTTTTACCGTAACGACAAAGGCATATTTCACAAATGATGCAATGGGCAGATTATCAGGAAAAGTAGCAGTTGTTACAGGCGCTTCCAGCGGTATGGGAAGTGAGATCGTCAAGCTGTATGCGGCAGAAGGAGCAAACGTCGTTGCGGTTGCGCGCAGACAGAACAGACTCGAAGAACTCGCAGCCTCACTGAAAGATGCAGAGGGAAAAGTCGAGATCTTCCCGGGAGACATTTCGGACAAGGCTGTAAACGAAGCTATGATCAACTTCGCTGTTGAGAAGTTCGGAAAACTCGACATCCTCGTAAATAACGCAGGAATCATGGATGATATGGCAGGCGTTGACTCATTCTCTGATGAGAAATTGCTGAAAGTATTCTCGGTCAATGTATACGGCCCATTTTATGCGACAAGAAAAGCTGTCAATACATTCAAAGCTCAAGGCAGCGCGGGCGCGATCGTTCATATAGCTTCTGAAGGCGCATACAAGACATGTGCCGGTGCAGTCTACTGCGCATCCAAAGCGGCTGTAGTATCACTTTCGAGAAACACCGCTTATATGTATATGAAAGACGGCATCCGCTCCAACTGCATAATTGCAGGAGGATTCAAAACTGAGATCAGCAATTCCATGGGAATGCCTAACATGGAGGCATACGGCAAGATCAAGGCAGTACTCGACACAGCTCCGGAACCGGGAGAAGCGGTAGAGATCGCAAGGGCGTGTCTCTTCCTTGCAAGCGATGAAGCAGCTTATGTGAGTGGCGCAGAGCTTGCGGTAGACGGAGGATGGTGCGCATCCTAAACGAGCCGGTCAATTATTAAACACCTCGTAATGAAAACAGAACGATTCAAATCAAAAGGAAAAGAGGCGACTTTGTACCATTCAAAGGAGCCTGGAAGTCCTCTGATCATATTGAATAACTATGTCGGTGACGGGAGCTCCGTTATGGAAGCAGCGGAGGAGCTGGGCGGCAAAGACTTAAGCCTCCTTTGCGTCGGAAATCTGGACTGGGATCATGATATGACGCCGTGGGATTGTCCGCCGACGTCACCAAAGGACACGCCATATACAGGCGGAGCAGATGAATACCTGAAGCTCCTTCTGGACGACATCATTCCGGAGTGCTTAAAAAGGGTGGACGGAACGCCTTTTCACATCAGCATAGCAGGATATTCTCTCGCGGGGCTTTTCGCGCTTTACGCGTTGTATCGTACGGATGCATTTGAGCGCGCAGCCAGTATGTCTGGCTCCCTGTGGTTCCCGGGATTTAAGGAGTTTGTGTTTTCTCATGAAATGAAGAGGAAGCCGGAAAAGCTTTATCTGTCATTGGGAGACAAAGAGGCTAAGACAAGGAATCAGTACATGAAAGTGGTGCAGGAGAATACGGAAGGCATTGCAGACCATCTCCGCGAGGCAGGGATCGATGTGACATTTGAGATGAACCCTGGCAATCATTTCAGGGATGCGGCACTCAGAAGCGCAAAAGGCATCCTGGCAATTCTTTGATGGAGCAAAATGGGTAGAAGTATGTGGAGAAAAAGGATCATAACGGTACTTCTGATTGTACTGATCATCGTAACGATCGGTTATCTGCTTATCGTAAGGTCTGAAATCAGGCAGTTTGCAGGCACTTATAAAGCGGTTGATGCTGCGGATTCTGAGTATGAGCTCACACTATCAAAGACCGGGAAAATAAGTGTTGCAGATGTCGGGGCGGGAAACCCTGTATTAGAAGGGCATATATACAAAAGCCCTTTTAAAACTGAGTATTATTTGAAGGCCGGTGGAGAAACAGATGATGTCTTTCTGGATCTGGGAGAATGCAAAGGTAAAGCAAAGGTATGGTTGTCTGCAATCGGACAAACCTATGTAGATCCGGCAGTATACAGGATCATAATTATAGAGACTGAAACTGCTCATATGCAATTCAATGAAAAAAGCTACTTCAAATAGAGGCAGAGAAAAACGGCAAAAGAAAGATTTGATATGAGGAGGACACGACATGAAAACAACGAAGTGCGCAAGGAGCTTTGAGGTATAAATATGTGGATCTGGTTCGTTATGCCGGGATGCGCGATCGTGCTGATCATTATGTGGTACGTCTTCGGCAGAGATAAAAAAACAATATCGACGATCACTACCAGCCCGCCGGAGGGACTTGACCCTCTGGAAATGGATTATGCTCAGATCGCCACCATTTCGGACCGGGGGATCTATGCCCAGCTTTTGTTCTGGGTATCAAAGGGCATTCT
>CADATR010000283.1:0-689 GCA_902790885.1 uncultured Eubacteriales bacterium | reverse complement strand
ACATTACTCTTCGAAGATCTGTTTGCCTCTTCTGATATTGTATGGCTGGATCAGCTTCCTTCTAATGTCAGTGACCATAAGAGAGAACTGTGTGATAAGGTCAGCGAGAGGTTCACCGGAAAAAATGCGGTGGTGCAGGATGACACCATGAGTGTGACTATGACTGCGATGGCGATCCTCATCATTTCTGCTTTTGTTGTCGAAGTCGCAGCAGGTGCGGGAGTTCTGATCTCCTTCCTGCTGGGGGCGATACTGTTCACAGGTCTGGTTTTTCTGCAGAATGGAGCCCTGGGCTTTCGCTCAAAGCATGACCGGTTCGAGTTGATCTGCGGGACTGTATTTGTTGCGCTTAGCCTGGCGGTGAATCTCGTCCTGCTTGAGGTGCATACCAGCCGGATGTTCACAGCTCTGTTTGCGATCTGCTTTATCATCTGCATCCCATGCATCCTGTTTATGGAACGCCGGGTCAACCAGCGCCTCTACGGCCAGATCCTGGGCTTTAGGGAGTTCATAGAAACTGCTGAATGGGACCAGCTGAAGCGGCTGTCAGAAGAAGATCCCGGGTACGGTATGGATATTCTGCCATATGCCTTGCTCTTCAACATGGGAACCAGGTGGACCGCGGCATTTGAGAACAAAACCATTTATGCCTGTGTAGAAGAAATTGAAAAAATAGAAGAACAAAATGA
>CADATR010000282.1 GCA_902790885.1 uncultured Eubacteriales bacterium | reverse complement strand
TCTCTTTCGCCAAAACGATCGAGCAGGTGAATACCATCATCAGCGGGCAGTGCAGAGATAAGGGAATCGCATATGACTGCCGCATAAAAGGGCATGTTGATCAGTGTTACATCGGTGATGACATGAAGCTGAGACAGGTGCTGATCAATATTCTGGGCAATGCCGTAAAGTTTACGCCTGAGGGCGGAAAAGTCTCTTTCACCGTAGAAGAGGTATCACGCTTTGACGGAAAGTCTACGCTCAAATTTGTCATAAGCGATACAGGTATCGGAATGTCGGAGGATTATCTGCCTAAGCTGTTCGATCCGTTCTCACAGGAAGATTCGACTTCGACGAACAGATACGGAAGCACCGGACTCGGTATGCCTATAACCAAAAACATTGTAGAACTTATGAATGGCTCGATAGATGTCGAGAGTAAGAAAGGACTCGGAACAACATTTACCGTTACCATAACACTGACGGATTCAGAGCAGGAGACATCTGCTGAGGAGGAAGGTATACCGAATCCGCATGAGATGTGCGTACTGGTGATCGATGATGATCCGGTTGCATGCGAACATGCGCAGATCGTACTCGGGCAGATAGGGATATCGTGTGAGAAGGCGTATTCGGGACTTGAAGGAATAGAGATGGTCAAGCTGCGTCACGCACGAAGAGAACCGTTTGATCTGCTTCTCGTGGACTGGAAGATGCCTGATCTCGATGGCCTGGAAACTACCAGGCAGATCAGGGCTGCTGTTGGGAATGAGACTCCGATAATCATTCTTACTTCATATAACTGGGAAGACATAGTTGATGAGGCAAAGCTCGCAGGTGTTGATACATTCGCGGCAAAACCGCTCTTTGCAGGCACGGTCATGGATGAGTTCAGAGCGGCATTCAGGAGGAAAAACAGCAGACTTGAACGCAGCACGGCAGACCTAAAGGGCCGCCGCCTGCTGGTTGCCGAAGACATGCCGGTCAACGCAGAGATCCTCATGATGGTAATTGCAATGAGAGAGATGGAGGCCGATCTGGCTGAGAACGGCAAGGCCGCCGTCGACCTGTTTGCTGCCAGCGAAGAGGGGTACTATGATGCCGTACTCATGGATATGCGCATGCCGGTCATGGACGGACTTGAAGCAACAAAGGCGATTCGCAGTATGAACAGAAGTGATGCGGGAACGATACCTATTATCGCTCTGACTGCCAATGCATTTGACGAGGATGTTCAGAGGAGTATGCAGGCAGGCCTGAACGCGCATCTCAGCAAGCCGATCGAACCGGAAACGCTCTTTGAAACACTCGAAAGCATGATCACAAAATAACGCTCGGCATCATAAGCGACGAACTGATGCCCGAGGCAGGGCGCCAGCTGAGAGAGCGCAAAGGGTAAAAACCTATCTCACATGTTCCTTTATGTAATTGATCACGGAGCGGGTCAGAGGGCCCGCTTCTTTTATTGAACGTACTCCTATGCCAAGCGATCTGTATGATTCAGGCCTGAGCATTCGGTAATCATACTGCCCCGAGAAGCGTTCTATCGACAGCTCTGGAAGGACGGAAATTCCAAGCCCGCTCTCTACCATGGAGAGCACGGCTATATCATCTCTGAAGGAATACTTTACCGATGATTCAAGGCCGGCTGCCTGTATGACCTTCTGTGCGTCGGTATCAAAGTCGGGATATGTCATGATGAGCGGGTATCTGCTCAGTTCTGAGAGCGGGATGTAATCAAACGAGCTGAGCGGGTGGCCCGGCGGGAACACGACGACCATAGGGTCATCAACGACAGGGATGAACTCGACCTCATTATGCTCAGGCCGGCTCATCAGGGCTATGTCGATGCTGCCGTGCATAAGGCTGAGGAGCATATCTTCCTGGCCGCTCTCGATGATGTTAAAGCTTACTTCCGGGAATTCTTTCTGGAAATACGATATAACTCCCGGAAGCCATGCGGCGGAAGTGCTGCCATACGAACCGATGCGGATAGTACCTCTCCTGAGACCGCGGATCTCATCAGCCTCCTGCAGAAATCTTTCCTCCTGACTGACCATTGCACGCATTGCAGGTATAAGCTGCTTTGCTTCGCTTGTCGGCTCAACGCCTTTTTTAGTCTTGATCAGAAGAGGAATACCAAGATCGTCCTCAAAGGATTTCATCATCTGTGTGATGTTCGACTGCGTGTATCCGAGGATCTCGCCGGCGCGCGTAAAGCTGCCGCTGTCTATAG
>CADATR010000281.1 GCA_902790885.1 uncultured Eubacteriales bacterium | reverse complement strand
GTGCTCATCGGTGCGATAGGGGTGAGCTGCAGCACGTCGAGATCAGGAGATAAAAGCGCTCCGCCAAGAGAATAGTTGTAAGCTGTCGATCCGACAGGAGTGGAGATCAGTATGCCGTCGCCGGAAAAATCCTGTATCTTGGTATTGTCGATCGAGATCTCGTAATGAGATGCATGGGAATAAGGTCCTCTTACGACTATCTCGTTCAGTCCCGTCCTGAAAAAATCACCTCTGCGCGTGATGATCTTTGCCTGTACGGGACGGATGTGCTGAAGCTGGTATTCGCCTTTGGTGATATATCCGAATGTTTCCTTGAGATTGCTTGGAAGTGCTTCCTGGAAGAATCCAAGGTGACCGGTATTGATACCTATTATCGGAGCTGAAGGGAATCCGCATTTGTGCACAAAGCTGAGGAATGTTCCGTCTCCGCCGATGCAGGCAAGAAGGTCAACATCATCTGTATATGTGTCGACAACATCGTAGCCCATCTCTTCCAGAAGGGGAAGCAGTCTCTCATGAGTTTCCTTTGACTTGTCTTTAAGATTGCAGAATACGAATATCTTCATTTTGGCAACTCCGTGTGTTATAATGTTCTGTCAGTAATTAAAGTTTATTTTAACATAAGTTACCTGCAATTCCCACATCATCTGTAAAGAGTGAAATAAATGCTTTTTGCGGCTGAAGTGGATCTACCGGGAGTCAGCAGCAGATGGATAAAGTCAGATTTTACAAAGTTCTTGATATCGATACGGCAGATGAATTCCAGTATTATGAGAATCTTGCCGCACTGCTCGAAGAAGATGAGTTCATAGAAGAAAACCTCATCAAGGATCTTGTCCGTACTGTTGACAGAGAAAAACTGGCTGAACACTTTGAATCCTATTTTGACGGATTCCTTGACCATCTCCCGGATAACGAGACAGATCTTTATGTCATGGTCGAATCTATCGGCCGCGCTTTCGAAGGCCTGATCTTCGAAGATATGAGTGATGCGGACTTTTCTGAACTGGCATCAGAGATCGCAAAATTCAGAAAATGGTATGTTCACGACCTGAACGCTTTCAACAGGCTTACAGGTGAGGAAGCCAGCGTCAGGGATGCAAGATACGACATCGCAGCGGCAAAGCTTCTGGGAGAAGATGCTGACTACGATTTCAGGACTGCTCTGGACTATGACCTTGACGGATTCAACGTACGTGTCGCCGATATGATAGGTGCGTCGATCGGAGAAGAAGACAGCGTCAATGAATAACAGGGAATCGATCGAAAAAAGAGAATACGAATTCCTTTCGCCGCTGGCCTGCCATGCTGCAGAATCAAAGGGCAGGCAGTTTGATGAGGAACAATGCGAGTACAGGACCGATTTTCAGAGGGACCGCGACCGCATTGTACATTCCAAAGCGTTCAGAAGGCTCATCCATAAGACGCAGGTATTTCTTGCTCCCGAGGGAGACCACTACAGAACAAGACTTACGCATACTCTTGAGGTACAGCAGATAGCCCGTACGATAGCAAGGATACTTGCGTACAACGAAGATCTTACCGAAGCCATCGCATTGGGCCATGATCTCGGCCACACACCGTTTGGACATGTGGGAGAGAAGGTCCTCAACAAGATCCATCCGGGCGGCTTTGAACATAATGTGCAGAGCCTCAGAACGGTAGACATTATAGAAGACACGTCCAGAAGAAGGGGCCTCAACCTTACTTATGAAGTAAGAGACGGGATACTCAACCACCGCGGACCTGTGACACCGGCAACCCTTGAAGGACAGATAGTTAAGATAAGCGACAGGATAGCGTATATCAATCACGATATCGATGACGCAATAAGAAGCGGAGTCCTTACATTTGAACAGCTTCCTGAGCGCGAAGTCAGCATTCTCGGATCCACTCACGCTGACAGGATCAACAATCTGATAGTAGATCTCTGCAAAAACAGCGAAGGCAAAGATACGATATCGCTTTCGCCGGAATTTGCAGGCTCGCTTGACAGGCTCAGAGAATTCATGTTTGAGAATGTTTACAGCTCAAAAAAAGTCAGAGGCGTGTCTGATCTCGATAAGGTGGAGCGCATCATAAGCTCGCTTTACAGCTATTACATGGAGCATTCCGACGAGATACCCGGGATCTACAAACAGATCGAAAAAGAAGAGGGGACAGCAGTAGCTGTCAAGGACCTCATCTCCGGCATGACTGATAGGTACGCTCTGAATC
>CADATR010000280.1 GCA_902790885.1 uncultured Eubacteriales bacterium | reverse complement strand
CTTACGGAACGCTGCGCTCTCATCAATTTTTGTCGTCATGAGTTTGTACAGTTCAGTGTTCTTAGGGAAGTCATTCTCGAACGGCACCAGATTCGACCCGATCTTCATCAGTCCATGGCCGGCCTCCACGTTGGTGATATAGTTCAGCTGATCCTCAGAGATATTCAGAAGTTTTGCCAGCTCTATCCTGTCTGATGCCGCCTGATTGAGCATTACTATGAACTCAGAGTTGCTGAGCATGGTCCTTGCTGTGTATGACTGCAGCAGGTCACTTACGTTCTGAGTGATTCCGGTGCAGTATGCTCCATACTTACGGACCCTCTTCCACAGCTTGTACAGGAACTGCGCCGAGTATTCGTGCATGAAGAGCAGATAAATTTCATCGATATAGATGAATGTCTTCTTACCCTTTTCCCTGTTCTGTGCGATTCGATTCATTATGGAATCAAGAATCACCAGCATGCCGATCGCTCTGAGCTGCTCGCCGAGTTCGAATATGTCGTAGCAGATAAGGCTGTTGCTTGTATCCACATTGGTCTGCTTGGCAAAGGTATTAAGAGAACCTCGCGTAAAGAGTTCGAGTTCAAGCGCCAGCTCATGTGCCTCAGGTTCAGGCTGCTGCAGGAGCACATCTCTGAAGTCCTGGAGTGTCGGCGGTGTTCCCATATAGTTGCCCTGCTTGTAGTAGCGGTACACTATCTCCGTGCAGCGGTCTATGATGGACTGCTGGCCTCTTGAGAACTTATGCCCTGAGATGATCTGCTCACACAGTGACTGCAGGAACTGTGACTTCTCAATCACCGGATCCGTCTCACTGTAGTCTCTTGAGAGATCCATGGCATTGATATGGTTAGGCGAAGCTGCTGATATCTCGATCACAGAGCCGCCAAGCGCATTGACCAGTGGTGCATATTCGCGCTCCGGGTCGATGATAATGATATCCACCTTTCCGAGGAGCTTGAGAAGCGCTATCTCAAACTTTGCGAAGAACGATTTGCCTCCGCCTGACACACCCATGATGAACGCGTTGCCGTTCAGGAGCTTTGTCCTGTCAGCGATTATCAGATTACGGGAAATGACATTCCTGCCATAGTAGATGCCGCCTCTGTCTCTTATCTCCTGCACTCTGAAAGGCATGAAGATAGCAAGAGAAGAAGTAGTCAGTGTTCTGAATGCATTGATGAACCTGGTACCGAACGGCACTGTGGTCTTGAGTCCATCAAGCTGCTGATACCTCAGTATCGACATCTGATTTAGCTTGCCTCTTACCAGATTCAGGATCTCATTGGTGTCGCTGTCCAGCTGCTCCTTGGTATCTGCTGTAATCACCATAGTGATGACTGCATACATCATTCTCTGGTCTCTTGCGACCAGATCATCCAGGAATTCCTGAGTCTCCCTTCTCTGCTGCATCATGTCGTATGGCAGGATGGCTGAGAAGTTGTTATTCATATTCTGCCTGCGCTGGTAGTTGGCAATATTTGTCTCAACTCCGAGCACACGCTGCTCTGCTTCCCTTATTGCCTCATCCATCGGGACCGGCTCAACATCGATTGAGAGCATCATGCATCTGCTGGTATCCGTCATCTTGGCGACCAGGTCATCGCTTATATATGACGCATAGTCTCTGAAAAGCAGTTCTCTTCCGTATCTGTCACCGATCTTGAAATAGTCCGAGTGATGCTCGAAGCTGTCCGGACATACATAGTCGCGGAAGTCATAGCCTTTCTTCATCATCTCGCGGATATCGAAGTGGTAGTAGGACTCCTCACCGTGTCTGAAGAAGTCGTGTATGATCCTGAGTCTGTCGTTGGCATCGAATTCTCTGCAGATGGATCCCATTCTTGAAAAGTATCCTCTGAGTTCTCCCCCGATTCTGGTCAGCTGCACCCTCGCGTCATCGACATTCTTGGCGTGGACTGCGATGAGGATATACTTGTCCTGCACTATGGAGTTAGTGCCGGTGGCCATGTTTACCATTAGCTCGTTATACTCATTTCTGTATATATCGAGCTTGTCCCTGAGTAGTGCCATCAGGACATCATCCTCGAAGTCCATCCTATTCAGCAGTCTGTTGTTGATAGTCATCTTGTAGCTGCAGTCGGAGTCGAATGAGTTAATGACTTCGGCATACTGTTCTATCATGCCCTTCTTGTCTTCGCGGGATGCAACGGCAAAGTTGATATCCGTGAACAGGAACATCTTGCTGTAGCGGTTGCGCC
>CADATR010000279.1 GCA_902790885.1 uncultured Eubacteriales bacterium | reverse complement strand
GCTGCGGATGACTTCTTCCTTACCGCCCGGCAGAACTTCGGCCACGACTTCATCGACACCGACTTCTGCTGCGATCGCATCAGCTGTGCTCTTGCGGTCGCCTGTCAGCATGACGGTCCTGATTCCCATTTCCTTGAATTCTCTGATTGCCTCGACGCTGTCTTCTCTGACTGAATCAGCAAGAGCCAGTACGCCGAGCAGTTTGCCTCCCTTCTGGAAGTATACGGAAGTCTTGCCGGCATTGGCAAATTCCGCGGATTCCTTCACGAGGCGGTCGATGTCAGCTTGAGATACACCGCTTTCCGCCATGAAACGCGCATTTCCGCCGGCGAGGCTCACCGCGCGTGAACCGTCCCATGTGTACGCCTTGACTCCGCCGCCAGGCACCTCGGTATAATCGCTGATCCTGAGCGTTGTGCCTCCGGTGTACTCGGAGACTGCCTTGGCGAGAGGGTGGGTCGACCTCGACTCAACGGCGGCTGCTACTGTGAGAAGTTCATCCTTTGACACTCCGCGGCATGGGAATACATCAGTAACTTTAGGATTTCCGCCTGTGATGGTGCCTGTCTTGTCGAGAGCAACTATCTCGATGCGTCCGGTCTCTTCGAGAGCCGCGGCTGTCTTGAAGAGGATGCCGTTTCTGGCTCCGACACCGCTGCCTACCATTATGGCAACAGGGGTCGCAAGGCCGAGAGCGCACGGACAGCTTATGACGAGAACGGATATGGCTCTGGCAAGAGCGAATCCGGCAGTCTGTCCGACCGCCAGCCAGATGATCAGAGTCACAAGGGCAATACCTATGACTACCGGTACGAATATCCCGGATACGCGGTCTGCGATCTTGGCGATCGGCGCCTTTGTTGCCGCTGCATCGCTGACCATGCGTATGATCTGCGCGAGAGTCGTATCTTCGCCGACTCGTGTCGCTTTGCATCGGATGAATCCCGACTGGTTCGTCGTTGCGGCAGATACGCTGTCGCCGGGCTTCTTGTCGACAGGTATCGATTCGCCTGTGAGAGCAGCTTCGTTGACTGCGGAATTGCCTTCTATAATGACACCGTCGACAGGGATGTTTTCTCCCGGGTTGACCAGGAACACATCGCCGACACGGACCTGCGATATATGCACTTCTGTCTCAATGCCGCCTCTTTCGACGACTGCCGTCTGCGGAGCGAGCTTCATGAGGCTCTTGAGTGCATCGGTCGTTTTGCCCTTAGACCTGGCCTCGAGCATTTTGCCTACAGTGATGAGGGTAAGGATCATGGCCGCTGACTCGAAGTACAGATCGTGCATGTACGCGTGCATGGCTTCAGGGTCTGACGACACACCTGTCATGGCAAACAGCAAGTATGTGCTCCAGCAGAAGGAAGCGGCGCTTCCCATGGCTACAAGCGTGTCCATGTTCGGAGCCCTGTGAATGAGTCCTCTGAATCCGCTGATGAAGAACTTCTGATTTATGACCATTACTATGGCCGCGAGTATCATCTGCAGGAGTCCGAGAGCCATATGGTTGCCATCGAAGAAGGCAGGGACAGGGAAGCCCCACATCGTATGGCCCATCGAGAAATACATGAGGATTATCAGGAATCCGATGGATGCAAGGAGTCGTTTTTTTTTTTTTGTTGTTTCTCTGTCTTCAAGGGCGGCTTCATCTGCAGCAAAACTGCTGCCCGGCGTATTATGCGCGGTATCGTCCGCCTTGAGACGGGCTCCGTAGCCGGCATCCGTAACTGCCCGGATGACATCTTCAGGAGAAGCGCTTCCCTCGACTCCCATAGAATTTGTAAGAAGGCTGACTGAGCAGGAGTCAACGCCTTCGAGTTTTGAAACGGCTTTTTCGACGCGCGCCTGGCAGGCGGCGCAGCTCATTCCGGTAACTATGTATTGTTCCATTTCAGTTTATGACCTTTCGTTTATTTCATCATCTTCTGCAGGGTGGCTACGAGCTCTTCAACTACCTCGTCGTTGCCGTCCCTGATATCGTTTCTGACGCATGTGCGTATATGGTTTGACAGGAGCACCTTGCTGAAGCTGTTAAGGGCTGAGTTCACGGCGGAAGTCTGGATCAGAATGTCAGGGCAGTAAGCTCCGCGTTCGACCATTGCCTTGATGCCACGGACCTGTCCTTCGATCCGGTTGAGCCTGTTTATAAGATCTTTATATTCTTCGGGACTGCGCTCCTTATGCTTTTCGCTGCAGGCGCAGCAGTCTCTTGCTTCGCTGC
>CADATR010000278.1 GCA_902790885.1 uncultured Eubacteriales bacterium | reverse complement strand
CGGGCAGAATAAGTAGACTGTTATCCGGGCCATCAAGGGGGGGACTATGGATCCTGTAATCATCAACAAGGAAAAATGCATAGGCTGCGGGCTTTGCGCAAGCGATTGCCCGAGCGGCTATATTTACATAGAAAACGGCAAGGCGAATACAAACAAGGGCGGCTGCCTGGAGTGCGGCCACTGCTACGCGATATGCCCTCAGGGGGCTGTCACGATGCTGGGATATGACTGCACTGATGAGGCTGTTGTGCCGATGACAGAGCTGCCTTCAGATACGCTGCTTGCGGCAATGAGGAGCAGAAGATCAGTCAGACAGTTCACAGATCAGCCTGTAGAGGAAAAGAAGATACAGAAGATACTCGAGGCAGGCAGATACAGTCCGACAGGCGGCAACAGCCAGAATGTCGCATATACCATACTCGGAAGCAGGCAGGATGCCGCGGAGGCCATCTGCGTAGATCTGTTCCGCAAGGAAACGAGCCTTCCGAGCCGTTTCAAATCTTTCTCAGAGCGCTTCCACATCACGGATGACTTCTTCTTCAAGGGAGCGCCTCTGGTCATAGTTGTTACAAGCGCGAGCAAAACCAACGCCGGGATTGCCAGCTCATACATGGAGCTCATGGCTGAAAGCCTCGGCCTGGGAGTCCTTTACAGCGGATTCTTTGTATCCTGCACTAAACTCAGCGTAAAGCTGCGGAGGCTGCTCAGAGTTCCTAAAGGCCATAAAGTGCGTACCTGCATGGTGATCGGTTACCCTGCAGTAAAATACCATAGGATAGTGCCGAGAAAGCCTCTTAAGGTCACAAGGCTGTAACAGGAGAGGGTGAACGATGCGGCGCGAGCTTGAGCATTTTATGATCGGTAATTCCTATGGGGGCAATCAGGACTGGTTCAGGACATTCATGATGAGAATAGGGGGCTGCGGGGCTGAGACAGCCTGCGACAGCAGCCTTTATTTTGCATTGAGAAAAGGCGTAAGGGGTATTTATCCATTCGATACAGAAAAGCTCTCAAAACGCGAATATGTGGATTTCGCGCACATGATGGAGAAGTATCTGTGGCCCAGAATGACCGGGATAGACAAGCTGAGCATCTATGTGGACGGATATTCGAAGTATCTTGCGGACAGAGGCGTCACATGCATAGGCATGGATACGCTCGACGGGAGCGAGCCTTATGAGGCTGCGGCGGCAGCTGTGAAGAAGCAGATAGACGACGGGTACCCGATCCCGACGCTCATACTGAATCACAGGGACCGTTCTCTGAAGGACTATGTATGGCACTGGTTCCTTATAAACGGTTATGATGAGAAAGACGGCACAATGATGGTGAAAACCGTTACTTACAGCGGATACCAGTGGCTCGATCTCAGAAAACTGTGGGATACCGGGTTCAATAACAAGGGCGGATTCGTTCTTTACCGGATGGATGTCGCTTCAGACGATAAATAATTATCAGTAAAACATATGGGAAATCCTATTATAACCATAGATCTGCACGGAATGTTCCGTGATGAGGCGGTAAAAGTCATCGATAAAGCGCTGAAAACCGCTGACGGCAGCACTTATCAGATAAAACTGATCCACGGCTACAACCGCGGAACGAGCCTCAAAAGCATGATAACCGAAGAGTACAGGTATCACCCTAAGGTGCTGCGCGTGCAGCCGGGCGACAACCTCGGTACGACTATACTTGTTTTGCGTGAATTATGATGGAACCGAATTACGAAGAATTATTCAACAATATTTGTTATGTGATCAAAGAGCAGCACATCAAGCTGGGATACAGTGACAACAGCAGATGGCTGTATTATCCGCTCAGCGCGCTCAACCACCTGATAGGTACTGACTGTGACACTGACGGGATGGAGGAAGCGCTCGCGGGCTTCTTTGATTATGCAAAGGACAGATTCGGGCCGGGCAAAGCGACTCACAAGGGGGACAGATTCTGCCTCCACTTGGATCCGCAGGCGTCTGCATACGTGAGAGACAACGTGCCCGAGGAGCCGTTCCTTGTGGAGCTTGTAGATACTCTGGCCGAGCACGGCACCACAATGGAGCAGGTCGTTGACGTGTTCCGTAAATACTCGGACAAAGTGCACGCTGAGCCTGCAGACAATGATGAGTTCGACATGCTCGTCTATTTTGAGGACGGCGAGCCTGATCCGTTCGTATACTGCCTCGCGGATGAGATGGGGCATATAACTTACCACAGGATGATAATGTCAGAACTGAA
>CADATR010000277.1 GCA_902790885.1 uncultured Eubacteriales bacterium | reverse complement strand
CGCGTAATTCATTACGGCGTTGGCGACTCCGTCTATGGTAGGCGGGAATGCGTCATTAAGTAAGCAAATAGTCTGTTTCTTTTCCATGACTGTATTGTATCAGATGAGAGGACTGATTCACAGCCGGCATTGCTTAAGGAGTGGATTTGAAGTAAAATTGCTACAGTTTTGGACAATTGAAAATCGGTAGTGAAAGGAAAAATGAACAATCAGGAAAGCAGAGAAAAAGTAATAATAAGGACCAGCTATGTGGGGATCGCAGTGAATGTTCTGCTCGCTGCCTTCAAGGCCGCGGTAGGACTGCTGTCAAATTCCATCGCTGTAGTACTTGATGCGGTAAACAACCTGTCAGACGCTCTGTCTTCTATCATAACCATCATAGGGGCAAAGGTAGCCGGCAAAAAGCCTGACAAGAATCATCCTCTTGGCCACGGGCGCAGCGAATATATCTCCGCGCTGGTCGTAGCCGCGATAGTGCTTTACGCGGGGATCACCTCGCTGACAGAGTCGGTCAAGAAGATCATAGAGCCGTCAGCGGCGCATTACTCGAATATCGCGCTGATCATCATAGCCGTAGCCGTCATCGCGAAGATACTGCTCGGCAGATATGTAAAATCAAAGGGTGAGCAGACAGGCTCGGGTGCGCTGGTCGCTTCGGGCACCGATGCGCTTTCTGACGCCGCCATATCAGCGGGAGTACTCGCGACTGCCCTGATATATACATTCAAGGGTATCTCGCTTGAGGCATACATGGGCGTTATCATCTCGGGCTTTATCATCAAGGCCGGTTTCGAAATGGTGAGTGACACGGTAAGTGACATACTCGGAAAACGTACGGACGAAGAGGTGTCAAAGAAAATAAAGGCGCTGGTAGCGGCAGAGCCTTCCGTGCTTGGCGCGTACGACCTCTTTGTGCATAATTACGGCCCGGGAAGGGAGTATGCCTCCATCCACGTTGAGCTGCCTGACAGCATGACTGTAGATCAGGTAGATGTGCTGACAAGAAAGCTGACAGAAAAGGTGTACAGGGAGACGGGAGTCATCCTGACCGGAATCGGAGTATACTCGCGCAACACAAACTCAAACGCTGAGCATATCCGCATGGAGGTGCAGAATGCCGTGCTTGCGCATGAGTGGGCGCTTCAGATGCACGGATTCTATATCGACGAGGAAGAGAAGATCATCAGGTTCGATGTAGTGATGAGCTTCGACATATCCCAGAGCGAAGGCGCTGAGATAATACACGAAGAGATAAGCAAAATGTATCCTGAATACAAGGTTATCGTTGTTCCGGATATAGATATAACAGATTAAGGAATCGGAAAAAGAAATGGAAGATTATATTGTAAGAGCTACCGCTGCCGGCGAAACGGTGAGGGCCTTTGCCATAAGGTCTACAGATCTGACCGCCGAAGCGCGTGAGCTGCACCACACATATCCTGTAGTGACCGCGGCCCTCGGAAGGCTGCTGAGCGCCGGAGCCATGATGGGCTCGATGATGAAGGGCGATAATGATAAGCTGACTCTTCAGATGAAGGGCGACGGCCCGGTCGCACAGCTTACAGTCACTGCGGACAGCCACGGAAATGTAAAGGGATTTGCGGCGAACCCATGCGTCGACATCCCGCCTAAAAGACCAGGCAAGCTCGATGTAGGCGGAGCTGTAGGAAAGGGCTTTCTCACTGTTATCATGGATCTCGGCCTCAAGGAGCCGTACAACGGACAGGTGGAGATACAGACAGGAGAGATAGGCGACGACCTCGCGTATTACTTTACTGTATCGGAGCAGACGCCGTCTGTTGTCGGACTTGGAGTCATGGTGGATACGGACAGCTCAGTAAAGCACGCAGGAGGATTCATACTTCAGGTTATGCCTGATGCCTCTGAAGAGACTATCGAAGCGCTCGAAGCCAGAGTGGCTGAAGCGGAGCCTGTGACAACGATGATGGACAAGGGTATGGGGCCTGAAGAGATCCTGGAATTCTATCTGGGCGATCTGGGCCTGAAGATCACCGAAACGCAGCCTGTAAGATACCACTGCGGATGCTCCAAGGAGAGAGTAGCCGGAGCGCTGGCAACCATAAGCACTGCTGATCTTGAAGAGATGATCAGCGACGGCGAAGAGATAGAGGTAAAATGCTACTTCTGCAATTCGGCGTATAAGTTCAGTACTGAAGAATTAAAAGAGATGATAGCATCCAGATAGGAGGACGACATGTTCAGACCAATGAGAAGAAGCAAGCAGGCACTGAGTCATGAGGAGATCATAGA
>CADATR010000276.1 GCA_902790885.1 uncultured Eubacteriales bacterium | reverse complement strand
TGATCTTCTCGGTAGTGCGGAAGAGGAACCCCGCCTTGCTGGCCTCTATCATCTCGAGGTCGTTGTAGCTGTCTCCGGCAGCGATCGTTTCATATCCGATCGACTGAAGGCCCCTGACGGTAGTCAGCTTTGAATGGTCACAGCGCATCCTCATGTCAGCGATATAGCCCTCATCATCGATGATCAGCTCGTTACAGAATATCGTAGGCCAGCCCAGCTGCTCCATGAGAGGCTGAGCGAACTGCGAGAATGTATCGCTGAGGATTATCACCTGCGTGATGGTGCGGAGCTCGTCAAGGAATTCCTTTGCTCCCGGGAGCGGACGGATCTTCGCTATGGTGTTCTGCACATCCTTGAGCTTGAGTCCGTGATCTCTCAGGATCCCCATCCTCCACTTCATCAGTTTGTCGTAATCAGGCTCGTCCCTCGTCGTCCTTCTGAGTTCGGGGATGCCGCTCTCTTCGCTGAAAGCGATCCATATCTCAGGATAGATGACGCCCTCCATGTCAAGACATACTACGTTCATGTTCTGCTCCTTTTTCAGTTTATAGGGAATCCGTAATACGGTTCCTCGTAATAGCGTTCTTCTTCAGCTTCTTCGGCATCTTCCGCCCCGCCGCGGCTCATGCCGTATATCATGCCCTGGCAAAGCCCGTACCCCGGGGTGACGTACATCGTCTCGGCCGCGCCGAAGTACCTCGCGATCATCGAAGCTATCTCACTGTCTATGTCGAGTGACAGCTCCTTCAGCACCGGATTCAGTATGAGCTCTGTCACATTTACAGTCACCGGGCCGGCCTGGCTCACGGCGCAGATGGCGTCGCCCCTGTTTACCGAATACAGTCCGTGTCCGTCCATGCTCTCGTCCCCCATGAGGCTGAGCATCTCGTCGCTTGGTGTTATGTGCGGCTGCCCCGAGAGAAATGCCTCCCTGAATCTGCCGTATTTTTCCGCAGGGATCTCCTGCAGATCTATCTGCGCCCTGAACGGCGTCGGATCAGCCGTTCCGATGTCGAGATCGTACTCGTCGAAGTCGTCGTACTCCTCCATGTCGAATTCCGGCGACATGACCGCCCTTACCGCGGCGGAGAAATGAGGCTCATAGCCGAGGCCTTCGTAAAAGGATACGAGTGAAGCCTCCGCGGGCGATACCAGCGAGAGTCCGCCTGCCTCAGTCACCCTGTCCCTGACGAAGCTTATCAGCTCTGATGCAAGCCCCAGTCCGCGCATGTCTGAGCGGGTGCATACCGCGTAGCTGACATATACCGGTTTTTCACAGTAAGCTCCGCAGCGGTGGCATGTCAGCGCCGAGCAGACCTCGCCCTCCTCACTGATCATCACATATCCCGTGATATCTCCGGAGAAGTTCTCGTAAAAGGCGTCGACGAAATCCGGCGGGTCACCGAAGACCTCACACCACAGGGACTGGAGTCCCTCATATTCCGCGGAGCCGTACTCCGCTGATCTGATCGCGAATCGCTTTATATCTGTCATTTTTCGATGGCGAAATACTTCATCAGCAGTATATCAGGATGATAGCTGAGCTTGGCCTTGCGAAGGCCTTCTATGCCCATGTCTTCCTCGCGGTTGAACGCGGCTATGTCAGGATACTCCGCCTTTACCAGCCTGGCAAATTCACGGTTCACCATCGTATACGCGCCCTCAACGCCCGGCAGCGCCTTTTCAAAGTGCGTGTCGAACACCTCGTCGTCGAGCTTTGTGCCCGCAGTGAAGGCTACAGGCTCGCCGTTCTGGAAGAGCAGTCCTCCAAGGAATCCAAGAGCCTCGTAGTGCTCAAACATCTCCTCGATGGCTCCCGCCTCGTCGGCCAGAGTCGGATCGTCTTTCTCTTTATAGAACTCATCCACAAAGGCTTTCGCCTCCTCTATGGATGAAAGCTTGCCGCAGGTATTTCCGTCGTGCGAGGTGAACATCCCGCAGGAATTCGCGGCTATCTTATGGAACTCCCACTCTCCGTTGCGCTCAAAGTGCTTTATGTGGTTGCGCTTTGATGAAAGATGCCTTCCCGGGAGCTCGCAGAGCTTTGTAGTAGTATAGATGTAGTCGGCATTGTTGCGGTCTTCGGATATCTCGAACCTGTCGCCGTACAGAGGGAGAAACTCATCGAGAGTCTTGTCGGTGAGTCCTCTGATGCGGAGCTTATTGCCCCTGCCGTGAGCTTCTTCAAGCAGAAGCTCGATGGAGTTCCTTACCTCCCCGCCTCCCTTCGGATACGCATACACATTCCACTGCGGCATGCCTACAAGCAGGCGGTCATC
>CADATR010000275.1 GCA_902790885.1 uncultured Eubacteriales bacterium | reverse complement strand
TCAGCAGACCGCAAATATGGCTATCGAGAAGGCTAAGGCTGATGCTAAGCAGATCACTGATGAGGCTGAGGCACAGGCTAACCAGGCTATCGACGATGCTAACGCACAGGCTGAGGCTACTGTTACAAAGGCTAACACCGAGGCTGAGCAGACCATCAGCGCTGCAAGACAGAGCGCAGAGGATACCAAGGCTGAGGCTAAGAAGGAAGCAGATCAGGTTACAGGCGCTGCTTACAGCGAGGCTGCAAGAGTTAAGAAGGAAGCCGAGGAAGAGGCTGAAAGACTCATCAACGACGCTAAGGAGAAGGCTGCGGCTATCAAGAACGATACAGTTGAGATCAGAACAGCTGTCAAGAGTGAGTTCACATCTCTCAGCGATACCGTTCAGAAGCTCGTTACAACTCTTAATGATCTGTACGGCAGCAGCATCGGCGCTGTTAATACCGCAAGAGATCTGATCGACGATGGTCTTGAGATCGTAAGCGACGAGGAAGAGGAAGGGTAATGTCTGATATAAGGTCTTTCAGAACGGAAGAACTTAAAGAGCGCAGCGGTGAGCTGAAATGCGGAGATAAGATACTGCTCACGGGCACTGTATATACCGCAAGAGATGCCGCACATAAGCGCTTCGCAGCACTGCTTGACGAGGGTAAGGAACTTCCTATCCCCTTAGAAGGCGCTGTGATATACTATGCAGGTCCCACACCTGCCCCCGAGGGCAAGGCTATAGGTTCCTGCGGCCCTACAACTTCGGGCAGGATGGACAGATTTGCGCCCAGACTGCTTGACCTGGGTCTTGGCGGAATGATCGGTAAGGGCGAAAGAGCGCAGGAAGTACGTGATGCCGTGGTCAGAAACGGCGCTGTATATCTCTGTGCGGTCGGCGGCGCAGGCGCACTTGCCTGCAACTGCATAAAGTCCTGCGAGGTCATAGCTTTTGATGACCTGGGGTGCGAATCGGTGAAGAAGCTCTATGTTGAGAACTTCCCTGTTATCGTGGCAGATGATCGTTTCGGCGGCGATATATTCTCCCGTGGCAGAGCCGAATACTGCACAGCTGAATAATGAATAGCACACTCCGGAAGCAGCAAGTCTGTTTCCGGATTTTTTTTGCCCAAAGTAATTTTTTCGAAAAATTATACAAATCTCAACACTGTGATTTCCTTATAGTTAATTGGTCATAATTGTGAACTTGATGTGTTCTTTTGGCGGCGCAAAATTTGTTGTAATATTAAACGTTTTCGACATATTTACATAAACGTTTTCGTAATATTGGTAAGATGTTCAAAAGGTTTATAAAATATTTATCTAAATGGGCAAAAATCGGGAAAAACTCTTGAATAATCCTGACTTGTGTGTTATAATGGTCTATGTAAATCATGCCCGATGGCGAAATTGCGCTTTGATGCAGTTTTTGTATTTCTCTTGTACTGCCGTCGGCACGAAAGGAAGAATAGACAGTGAATAAAATTGACCTGAATTATGAATTCAAGGGTGAAAGCTGCGTAAAAATGCAGTCCGATAAATATACTGCCATAATCGCTCCTGCTGTGGGCTCTGCGGTGCTCAGGATGAGAGATGACAAGAACGATCTGGAGATCTTCCGTTTCAGGAAATTCATCTCTATGCAGAATATCAGAGATCAGCGTGAGATCTGGGGTCTGCCCACTCTCTATCTGCCTAACCGCTTCGATAAGGGCGTGCTCAAAACATCTGATGCTGAATACCACTTCCCCATCAATGAACCCTTGTTCAATAATTTCATTCACGGCTGGGTGCATCAGAGAGCGCACGAGATAGAGTGCTACTCCGAGGATAACGGCAAATGCGTGCTGATAACCTCGTATATCTATGATAAAAACGACGAGATGTATGAGTTCTTCCCCGTGGATTTCAAGATATCCTATACATTTACGCTTTCAAAAGACGGGCTCAGACAGGATATCTACCTGACCAATAACTCCGATAAGGCTCTGCCTGTTTCCATATGTACACATACCTGCATCAATTCGCCCCTTAAAGACGGCGGAAATGAAGCTGACCTGAGACTTTGTGTGCCCGTTGGCGAAAAGTGCGAGCTTGACTCCAGATGTCTGCCTACCGAAAGACTTCTTCCGCCGGATGACTGGGATAAGGAGTATAAAGCAGGCAAAAAGACCCCCACAGGACAGAAACTCGATAACGATATGTATACCGCTGTCATGAACACCTACAAGGACAAGCCCTTCAACGGTGTTATCGTCAGAGATATCAAGAACGGCGTAACCTTACTCAATGAGGTATCCGAAGAA
>CADATR010000274.1 GCA_902790885.1 uncultured Eubacteriales bacterium | reverse complement strand
TGCAGTCTTCAGGATAGTTGTCCAGATTATCGATAACGCCGAGTACTGTCTGTACCTTGCCCTTGCCAACGTTTTCCTTGAGTCCAGGGATCGGCAGGATCAGAGGCAGCGAACCTGTGGAGTTCACGATGATGTCCGGGTTGAGTGTCCTGATGAACTCAGGAGTAGGCTCTGTGTTCAGGAACACATGCAGGTTGTGGAGCTTCTTGATCCTTCTCTCAAGGTAATCAGGGAAGTCTCTCAGTCTGCTCTTGTCAGGGAACTTCGAGATCTCATATGCGAGTCCGCCGAGGTGATCGGCCTTCTCGATCAGGAATGCCGTACAGCCTACTTCAGCAGCTGTGCATGCAGCTTCCATGCCTGCTGTGCCGCCGCCGATAACGACAACGTTGCATGGCTTGTTGACCTTGAGCTTCTTATACTCATCGCCCTCGATGACTGCAGGGTTGACTGTGCATCTGATCGGCTTGTTGTTCTGGATACGGTTTCCAGCGCATCCGATGTTGCAGCTGATGCACTTTCTGATGTCACATTCGTGACCGAATTCAGCCTTGTTTACCCAGTCAGGGTCAGCAATCAGGCCACGGCCGATACCGATGAAATCAGCGTCGCCTCTTTCGAGGATGTCGTTTGCTACCTTAGGGCTTCTGATGTTGCCCATTGTGACGACCGGCTTGCCGTATCTTTCCTTAACGGCCTTAGCCATGTATGCACGCCATCCATCAGGGTAGCAGTTGCTGTCGATCTGATACTGCAGCGAAGGGTTGAGAGCTGCAGATACGTTGTATACATCGACCTCGTCTCCGAAGTACTGCAGATACTCGAGGCAGTCGTCGAGGTTGTTTCCGCCCTCGAGGAACTCGTCGGCACTGATCCTTGCGAAGATAGGAATGAATGGTCCTACCTGCTTTCTGACTTCGTCGATGACCATTCTGGCGAGACGTGCTCTGTTCTCAGCACTTCCGCCGAACTCGTCAGTTCTCTTATTGTAGATAGGCGAGAGGAACTGGCTGATGAGATAGGAATGTCCGCAGTGAACTTCGATAGCGTCAAATCCTGCCTGAACAGCGCGCTTTGCAGCTTCGCCGTACTTCTTTACGATAGCTTCGATCTCATCCTTCTCGAGCGGACGAGGTGCCTCACCGCCGATCTTTGACGGAACTGTCGAAGATGATACAGTAGGAACTCCCGTACGTGCGGATGAAGCAGATGCTCCGGCGTGGTTGATCTGAACAGCGATGAGTCCGCCTTCTTCGTGGACTGCTTCTGTCAGCTTATAGAGCTTAGGCATGAACATGTCGTGGTCGAGTCTGAGCTGGCTTGTGCCGTTGGAGCCTGTAGGGAAGTCTACGCAGACGTTCTCTACGATGATGAGGCCTGTGCCGCCTTTAGCTCTGAGTCTGTAATAGTTGATGTGGTCATCATTGATGCCGCCGTCCGGATCAGCGTAGTTTGTACCCATAGGAGTCATGAGGACTCTGTTCTTGAAGGTAGTCTTTCTTACTGTGATCGGCTCGAAGATATGTGGATAATCCTTCTTCATAGTTACTTTCCCTCCCCGAAAGATCGCTGTGTGAATTTGTAAGGTCATCTTCTTTTCTTGTGGTACTTATATGTTAATAAAAAAACGAGCAGATGAAAAATATCAAAACTGCTCGTAATTGATAGCCTGAATGCATCAGTCTTCTGATATTGATCAGCTTTACCCTAAGTGATCGTTTTCAGCGTAGTTGAATCGAGGTCGGATCCGCTTATCATGAAGTCTATGAACCTTTGCGTCGCAGGCATCAGGTAGTGGTTCTTCATCCATGCTATGGTTACATAATGCACAAGATCTACATCAGAAACACTGTGTATTTTAAGTTGTTTCTCATTCAGCACGTCGACTCTTGCCACGAGCGCGATGCCGAAGTGCTCACGGACAAGGGCCTGTATGGAGTTTTCGTCCGAGCATTCGCATATGATGTCGGGCTTTATCCCCAGACTTCTGTAAAGCCGCTGTGTATATCCGCCGAGGCCTGATATGCGGTCATATCCGATCACGGGGTAATTCTCAAGTTCTCTGATGGACAGCTCGTCCTTATCCGCAAGAGGGTGGTCAAGCGATGTGATTATCACCATCTCCTGCTTCAGTATCGGCACGAATTCAAGCTCTTCCTCATTCCCTGCATAAGCACAGAAGCCGACATCGAGTTTTCCGTTCTTGATATCTCTGATGATCGAGGATGTCCTGTTCTGGGTAAATCCGAAAGTTACTTTTTCATTACCAGGGATCTCAAGAAAGGAGCGCACCTTGTG
>CADATR010000273.1 GCA_902790885.1 uncultured Eubacteriales bacterium | reverse complement strand
CTTCTCCATCAGCTTTTTTGTGTTTATCTTCATAATAGATCCTCATTCAGCATGTGATCAGAAGTGATACTTACGAATAAAGTATCCCCTATTTTGAGTACAAGTTGTTATTCGAGAATTCAGGGTTTGATGTAATATCGATTCCGAGCGCTCTCAGTGCCTGCTCATCCTTGTCTGAAAGGATAGCTGTGCAGTGCGCCACGCAGCCGTTCAGGCTTGGTATCTCTTTGAGCGCAAGATCAGCGAACGGGTTCGTCAGCTTTGTAAGCGTGAGCGCCATGATGACCTCTTCGAGGTTGAGGCTTGTCTTATCGTGGAGTATTCCCGCCTTAGTGCTCGACATGCTTTCGAAGATCGTCGGCGATATGATGAGCATGTCATCCTGAATGCCGGCCAGCTTCTTGATGGCGTTGAGCACCATTGCAGCTGTCGCCACCATTCTGCGCGATGATCTTCCCGTAACGATAGAGCCGTCAGGCAACTGCATCGCAGCTACTACTACGTTCTCGTATCTTTCAGGGTTCTGCGCCCTCTTTATCTCGGCGTACTCCTCGGCTGCCGCTACAGCCGGTCTGTCATAGCGTGTCGCACCGACTTCTTCCATGAGCAGTTTGCATCTTTCGAGTGTCGACTGCTCTGTACTGCAGCTTCTCTGCATGCCTCATCGTCGGTGATGGCAAAGCCGCATCTGTTTACTCCCATGTCGGTAGGCGACTTATAGCCCTCATCCGAGCCTGTGATGGCGTGGAGGATCCTCCTGAGCACCGGGAACGCGTCAACGTCTCTGTTGTAGTTGACTGCAGTCTGGCCATACGCGTCGAGATGGAACGGATCGATCATGTTGAAGTCTTTGAGGTCTGCCGTTGCCGCCTCGTAGGCGATGTTTACAGGGTGTTTGAGCGGCAGGTTCCAGATCGGGAAGGTCTCAAACTTCGCGTATCTGGCTTTGCGGCCGCGCTTATACTCGTGGTAGACCTGTGAGAGCGAAGTAGCGAGCTTGCCCGAGCCGCCGCCCGGTCCGGTCACTACGATAAGAGGCTTCGATACTTCGATGTAAGGGTTTGCGCCGTAACCTTCTTCGGACACGATGGTGTCGACATCGGTCGGATAGCCCTTTGTGAACATGTGCTTGTATGTGCGGATGCCGCGTCTTTCGAGCTTGGCCATGAACTGGTTGACCGAAGGAGCGTCCTCATATCTGGTAACGACAACAGAGTTTACGGAAAGGTCGTAGCTTCTGAATTCGTCGATCAGTCTCATTACTTCGAGATCGTATGTGATGCCGAAGTCCTGACGGGTCTTGCTCTTTACGATATCTCCCGCGTAGATGCAGATGATTATTTCTGCCTGATCGCTCATTCTCTGCAGAAGTTTGATCTTTGCATTCTCGTCAAAGCCCGGGAGCACTCTCATTGCGTGCTTATCCTCGACCAGCTTGCCGCCGAACTCCAGGTAGAGCCTGCCCTCGCCGCTGCTGATCCTCTCAAGGATGTACTTTGACTGTTCTTCGATGTACTGTTCTGCGCTGAAACCTTCTCTTCTCATGCTGTCCTCACCTCCCCTTATGATGGCATAACTTCTATCTCGAGGATGTTTCTCCTCGAAAAGAACTTGTCGAATTTGATCTTGTAGTCAACAGAGACCTTTCCGTATCCGTTCTCGTCGAGCTCGTCTTCGAGCTTGTTTGTATATACTTCGAGATCTACCGAAGACATCATCGGAATCTGATATCTTGTAATGTTCAGCAGTCCCGGCTTAAGCATCATATCCATGCCTTCGTCGTTTTCATCCTTGCCGTACTTGCGTATGCGAATGGAGCCGTCCTCTATCTTGAACAGGGTGCGGACATCCTCCGATCCGAGAGCTTCGGTCTCTTCATAAGTGATATATGTCGCGTTATTACGCGAGTATACCGTGCCTTCGGTCAGGATCTCCATAGAATCCTCGAGTTCGAGCTCGCGGCGGAATGCCTCACCGCTCGGCTTGAGGTTTTCAATGTATTGAGTGCTTTTTATCTTCAGATTCACGCTTTTTTTCATAACAGATTTATTGTATAACATTTGACATAAATGACACAATAACGTCATATTTGAAAAATAAAATAATTTGTGTATAATTATATCGTTAACCTTTTTGTTTCAAAACTGAGAGCAAAGCGCGCCGCGAAGGTGCACAGAATGGAGTTATACCAATGGATGAACAAGATAAACATTTAGTCAGTTTCGACAGAGATATTGAAGAACCGGCACCGGTCAAAACAGTAGAGATCGAGTACCCGAGAACAAGCTTGAATGATGAGCCTGCACACGCGGCTCCTACCGGACCGTCTCACAGCAGGCCTGAGCAGAAAGATAAAAAATATGTTACTAAGGGCACGCTGATAGCATGCATGATAGCTACCATGATAGTCAGCTCAGCCCTCGGCGCTTTTATCAGCGGAATGCTGCCTGGCAGGGCCGCCACCGACAACAGAACGGCCCGTGAAGATTCGCAGCTTTCCGAGCTCGATCTCAGCGATGCTACCGGAAGCGAGCTTACAGTCGCGCAGATCGTAGATAAAAACGAAAACGCCGTAGTAGAGATAGTAGTATCCGGCACCACCCAGAACATTTGGGGCCAGCTGCAGCCGATGCAGGGCGCGGGCTCTGGCGTAATCGTGAGTGAAGACGGCTATATAGCAACAAACCACCACGTAATAGCAGGCGCCAACAAAGTGCAGGTAACCCTTCACAACGGTGAGACTTACGCAGCCCGTATAGTCGGCAGCGATCAGTCCAACGATATAGCCGTGATCAAGATCGACGCCAAAGGGCTTACAACAGCGACTATCGGCGACAGCAGCACAGTCGATGTCGGAGATCTGGCAGTAGCCATCGGTAACCCGCTCGGGCAGCTCGGCGGCACAGCCACAACAGGCATCATCAGCGCGCTCGACA
>CADATR010000272.1 GCA_902790885.1 uncultured Eubacteriales bacterium | reverse complement strand
CCGGGAAGTCCTCTGCATCAGCCAGTCTGCATATCTCACTTACAAGTTCGGTGTCATACTCTTCGTCAAAACTGACAGACGGCGCTCTGAAGTTCGCAAAGCTTCCCCGCGCACCCTTTCCGGGCGATATATGAAAGTAGTCCGAATACATTATCGAATGCGGACTCGTTATTATTATCGTTTCAGGGCTGAGCGCGGCTATCTCATCCGCGACTCTCTCATAGGCTGCAGTGGTCTCTGCCACCTGCGCCTCACTCCCCCTGCCAACGGCAGGAACTATCATAGGAGGATGAGGCACCATGAATCCTGCTATTATACTCATTTCCGTTTACTCCTGATCTTTGCCGGCTGATCCTTCTCTTATCCAAAAACTCCATGGCACGCGGCCATGGAGTCCGTTATGACTTTTACTTTTCGCGGAAGAGCGTATCGCAGTAAACGCATCTGTAGCTGCGTGTCTCACCGTCGACAAGCCTGAATCTCTGAGGAATGCCTCTCTCTACCGAAGTGATGCATCTAGGGTTAGTGCACTCGATAACATTTGTAAGGACTTCAGGCGGTTCCGGCTTGATTTTTCTGACAAGCTCGCGGTCCTTTACGTAGTTGACTGTGATCTTGGAATCGACATAGCCGATAAGATCGTAGTCGAGAGGAATATCAGCATCGATCTTGATGATATCCTTGAGCCCGTACTTTCCGCTGGTCGCGCGCTGAATGATAGCTACTGTTGCGTCCACTTTATCAAGATTGAGGAGGTGATAGACCTCTATGCCTTTGCCGGCCTTGATGTGGTCAAGAACGTATCCCGTATTGATTCCGTCAATGTTCATAAGTCCCTCCTTTTATTTGATACCCAGCAGATACAGTATGAGCGCCATGCGGATGTACTTGCCCATGAGTGCCTGGTAGAAGTAGCATGCTCTAGGGTCGTCATCCACGTCGACGTCTATCTCGTTGACTCTCGGCAGCGGATGAAGAATGATCATGTCTTCTTTCGCCGGTGCGAGCATCGATCTTGTAAGAATGAAGCTGTCTTTCAGCTTTTCATATTCTTCCCAGCTAGGGAAGCGCTCCTGCTGGATCCTCGTCATGTACAGTATGTCGAGTTCAGGAATAGCGTCTTCGAGGCTTGTAACTTCGTGCCATTCAACTCCGGCAGCGTCGAGCTTCTCTCTGATATATGCCGGCAGTCTCAGCTCTTCAGGAGCGATCATGACATATTTGACTCCCTCATATCTCAGCAGTGCCTCGATGAGCGAGTGAACGGTTCTGCCGTACTTGAGATCTCCGCAGAGGCCGACCGTGAAGTTGCCGATCTCGCCCTTTTTGCGGTGGATCGTCATGAGGTCGGTCAGCGTCTGGGTCGGATGGAAGTGTCCGCCATCTCCCGCGTTTATGATAGGGACTGAAGATTTAGCAGCACCAACTACCGGCGCTCCCTCTTTCGGATGCCTCATTGCAATGATATCGGCATAGCAGCCTGCCATTATAATGGTATCTGCTACGGTCTCTCCTTTAGCAGAAGAGCTCGACTGTGCCTGGTCGAAGCCCAGGACGTTTCCGCCCAGCTCCATCATTGCCGCCGTGAACGAGAGCCTCGTTCTTGTGCTTGGCTCAAAGAAAAGCGTAGCGAGTTTCTTGTGTGCGCAGATGTTCTGATAATCTTCAGGATGCGCGATGATGTCATCGGCTGTCTCCATCAGATGCTTAAGCTCTTCTACGCTGAGGTCGGTGATGTTGATCAGATGTCTGATATCTCCCATAAAGTCCCCTTTCTGTATAGATTAAGAGTATCTCTTCCACTCAAGACCGAGGCCGTTGGCTACGATCGTGATGAAGTCCTGTACGTTTGTGACCATAGTAGTTGCTGCAAGGCTTCCTCTGTCGAGGAGCTTGTTTACTACGAATTCATCAGCATCTACTGTGTAAAGGAATACCGGTCTGATCGTGCCGTCCTCAAGGACTCTGAACGAAGGTGTCATGTTGCCGACGGCGATGGTGTGAAGCATCGTTGCCAGGCAGATCACTGTAGTAGACTTCTTGACTATCTCTCGCATCGCCTTCTGACCTTCGTATACGTCAGCGTATACTTCAGGGATAGGGCCGTCGTCTCTGATCGATCCGGTGAGAACGATAGGCACGTTATTCTTTACGCATCCGTAGATGATGCCGTTGTCGATGTTGTAGTCCTCGATGAACTGAGGGATCGAGCCGCTTCTGCGGATCTTGTTGTCGACATCGAGGTGATTGTAATGGCCGTTCGGCTGTGACTTCTGTGTGTAGATGTCCTGTCCGAGGGCTGTAT
>CADATR010000271.1 GCA_902790885.1 uncultured Eubacteriales bacterium | reverse complement strand
AGATATCTACTATCCGTCGACAGACGGCAAGACACAGATCCACGCGATAGTATGGGAGCCTGATGGCAAGCCTAAGGCCATCCTCCAGATCATCCACGGCATGGTAGAATTCATCGACAGATATGACGGCTTTGCGAAGTACCTCAATGAGCATGGCTTTCTCGTAGCAGGCGAAGACCACCTCGGTCACGGCGAGTCGGTACAGTCCGATGAATACCACGGATACTTCGGCGAAGAGGGCAATGCTCACGTCATCGCCGATATCCATCACCTGAGAGAGCTTCTCCAGAAGGAATATCCAAATACACCATATCTGATGCTCGGTCACAGCATGGGATCCTTCCTGATCCGCCAGTACATCACCGAAAACGGCTGCGCGTACGCACAGGGCCTCAAGGGCGTTATCGTAATGGGTACAGGATGGCAGCCTGCCCCTGTCCTTGCGATGGGCAAGCTCATGGCTAAGCTGATGGGCACCAAGAAAGTCGGCAAGAGCGCTGAACTCATCGACAAGATGAGCTTTGGCTCATATCTCAAGAGGATCGAGAATCCAAAGACCATCTCCGACTGGCTCACCAAGGATGAAGAGATCGTCAAGTGGTATCGCAACGAGCCATGGTGCACATTCCACTTCTCGCCTAACGCGTACTACAACATGTTCCTCGGCATGCAGAAGGCTCACGACATCGATCGCATGAAGAACCTCCCTGAAGGCCTGCCTATTCTCTTCTGCGCCGGTGCTGAAGACCCTGTAGGCAACTGGGGCGAGGGCGTGCGCAAGGCATTCATGGTATACACCGAGAACAAGGCATTCATGGTATACACCGAGAACACTCCTTGCGAGGTCTCCATCAAGCTCTATGACGGCGACAGACACGAGATCCTCAACGAGCTCGACAAAGAGCAGGTCTACGAAGACATGCGCGAGTTCCTCGAGGGCTGCCTGGAGTAGAAACGCAGAATCAATAGGGGCGAATGCAGATAGACGCAGCTCTGATAATAAGAATAGTTATCGCGATCATCGCCGCCGTTCTCTTCGGAAACGGCAGCGTTGTTGCGTTTAATAGGATGAATCGCGACTGGTTCCTCGACTACGACGATAGCGCGGGCACAAGCGGGAACAATGGCTCAAGCGGAAGCGGCGACAGTAGCGTCAGCGACATTCCGAAAGTCCTCCCGCCGAAACTTCTCGAAGCAGAAGAAGCCGGTCGTCAGAGGCTCCCGAGCAGCCCATGGAAGTACATATTCATAACGTACTTCGCGCTGTGTGGCCTCTACCTCGCAATAAGGGGCGGGAGCGCCACCTACGAGATTTCAGTGCTGTGCGTACTGTTCATAATGCTCGAGATGGCGATCGCCGATCAGCTCTACCAGACAGTGCCGGATCAGCTAATGATGGCGCTTGCTGTCTCAGCGATAGCATTCATCGGATACCACGAAAAATGGTATGAACCACTTCTTGGCGCGCTCTTTGGGCTCGGCATCTCGCTGGTGATATTTTTCATAGGGGTCGCTCTTTTCAAGACGGGCTCCATGGGAGGAGCTGATATCAAGTTCTTTACGTGCATCGGGCTTGTAACGGGGCGGACCGGCGTGGTGATCATATTCATACTCACGACACTGCTGTTCGCGCTGTACTCGCTTGTGAGGATCGTGACCAGGCGCGGCACCATAAAGGACAGGAACGCGATGCTTCCGTCGGCGGCTGCGGCTGTGACGGTGTACATGCTCTTCCTTTTCAATGTAGGGGACATGCTGGTGATCGACCTGTAGAAGGCGGTTGGCGCTCACAAAGATCCGCGGCAGGCATTCAAATATTATTCTGTAAATGGGCAAAAACGTACTTATAAAAATCGAATACGACGGCACCAATTTCTGCGGCTGGCAGATACAACCCCATGCACGCACAGTGCAGGGCGAGATAGAGCATGTGCTCAAGTACATCGCCGGTGAGGATATCCGCATCCACGGCACAAGCCGCACAGACGCGGGGGTCCACGCGCTAGGCCAGTGCGCCAGCTTTGAGTGGAACTCACCGATGCCGGTGAAAAAACTTCCCGAGGTGATGAACCGAAGATTCGGAGCCGGCGGAGAGGGCAGAAGCGGAGCTCCGGGAGACATCCGCATACTCTCGGCTGAAGTGATGCCAGAAGAATTCCACGCGAGATACAGCTGCAAAGGTAAGACTTACAGATACCTCATAGACAAGACGGGGGACATCTTCATCAGAAACCGCGCGTTCCAGTACCCCGGTGCAAGCACTCTGGACATTGAAGCGATGCGGAAAGCCGCGTCCTACATAGTCGGCACACACGACTTCAAGTGCTTTGAGACCGCAGGTGGTACGCCGCGCGAGACTACGGTAAGGAACATATCCGACCTCAGCATCACGGATGAGGGATCAACGATCGAGATAGAGGTAACGGGCGACGGATTCCTGTATAATATGGTAAGGATCATAGTTGGTACCCTTGTAGAGACAGGAGACGGAAGGCGCACGCCAGAGAGTGTCAAAGAGGCCATAGAGAGCCTCGACCGAGGCAAAGCGGGATTCACCGCGCCGCCTCAGGGCCTTTACCTAAAGGAAATATATTTCGAATAGCAGGCACCAGAATCATTCACAGGCGTCGCTTCCGGGCAAGCGCAAAAAAACACAAATAGCCCGATTTCAGGAAGGAACACAGTAATTGTACAAAGTCAGGATCGATAAATTCGAAGGTCCATTTGACCTTCTCATATATCTGCTCGAAAACGCGAGGATGGACATCTACGATATCAAAGTCGCGGAGATCACCGAGCAGTACATCGGCTACCTCAAGGAGATGGAAGAGCGAGGCGCAGAGGTAGACACCGAGTTTATCGTGCTCGCGGCCGTGCTGATCAGGCTCAAGTCCCGCATGCTGCTTCCACGCATGAACCAGGCGGGTGAGCTCGAGATCATCGAAGACCCAAGGCAGGAACTCGCGGGCAGGCTGCTCGATTACATGCGCACAAAGAGAGCTGCGGAGATGCTGCAGGCCGCCGAGGAATACAACCTTGCGATACACGAAAAGCCGGCTGAAGATATGTCCGCCTACCTCGAGAATCCGGATGAGATACTCAAGGCCAGCGACGAGCAG
>CADATR010000270.1 GCA_902790885.1 uncultured Eubacteriales bacterium | reverse complement strand
AATAAAAGTTGAGATAAAATCGAAGGAGGGTGAGCTGTGGATTCGCTGAAATTTCTTCTATATACTCTGGCGAGGATAGGGCTGCTGATAGCCTGCACCGCCTTTGCTGTTTTCATCGGAGTTGTGGCTTATCCGGCTATAGTTTCACTGCTGCCTGAGGGGAGCGCAAGAGACACACTGATGCAGGACACGCTCAGGTCTGTGGTCTCGTTTGCTGTGATAGTTCTGATGCTTCTGCCCCTGTTCCTTGATGACGGCAAGAAGCACGCCGCCTATGAGATCTGGAGCAGCGTGAATATAACGCTGACGCTGATCTTTATGGTGATGGTGTGCTTTATCCCTTCGATTTTCCGGGACTCCTTTGAGCCGCACGGAAAGGCGAATGCCTTTTACGAGGTGGCGTATTTTCCGTTTGTCTGGCTTAAAGAGGGAGTCGGGCTCGATTTCGTAGTGAGCGTTCTTATTGGGCTTGCGATCATTGCGGCGGTGCTTTACGGGGCTTACCTTATCGCTTTTAAAAGGTATGCGAAGGCACACCCGGTCATTCTCGGAGGCGCAAGAAGGGGAGAGACGCTTGCTGATGCAGAGGAGGATGAAAAGGTATCTGATGACGATAATTTGTTAGAAGAATGAAACTATTTACAACTGGGTGATAATATGGACAAATCGGCGTAGTTTGGGGTGGTTTTGTTCAAATCTAATAAAAATGGGGATTATATTTTGGCGGATTAGTATTAAAAAAAATTATTTTTTTTCTTGATTATTATAACGAATAATGTTATAATTAAAAAAATAGACTTGTGCTTTGTGCCCGCTTGACGAGGCGCTCCGGCGAAAAAAACAGGCCTGCAAACACAGGCGTGCTTTTTGTGCGTTATCGGAGGAACGGAAGGCTTAAGGAGTGTGGACGAGGTGTGAGTCGAATGCGTTTTGGCCGGCTGCTGAAACGTATGACACAGTGGAGGTGTAACCAGAAAAATGAAAAAATTTACCTATGTTGCCAAGGATGCCAGCGGAAAAAACGTTAAGGGCATCATGGAAGCTGAGGACGCACAGGAGCTGTTGGGAAAGGTCCATGAGCAAGGGCTGTTTCTGATAAGCTACAATGAGGCTCTGGGCGGGAAGAGAAAGAACTCCTACAAGTTCAGCACCAAGAAGCTCGCGTTCTCCTGCCGTCAGCTTGCGGCTATGATGACCTCCGGGCTGACGATCGTAAGAGCACTCGATATCCTTTACAAGGAGGAGGAACAGAAGGGCGCTAAGGAAGCATGGCTGGGCGTTTACGAGGACGTAAACAAGGGAGCCACCTTTACAGATGCCCTGAGAACAAGGCTCGGTACATTCCCTGATTTCTTCATCTCGATGGTAGATGCAGGTGAGACTTCGGGTACTCTTGACATCACGATGCAGCGTCTGTCCGATTACTATGCAAACTCCAACAAGCTGAACAATAAGGTAAAGAGCGCAAGTATATATCCTATTGTTCTCGGAGTTCTCTGCATTGCAATGGTCATCGGTATGTTTACCTTCATTCTGCCGCAGTTCGCAGGAATGATGGAGGAAGAAAAGATGCCTGCTCTTTCAAGAGCACTGTTCGCATTCAGTGACTTCCTGAAAGACAAATGGTACATAATGCTGATAGCACTGTTTGTTATCGTGTTCGGCATTATCTACGGCTTGAAGGTCGAATCTATCAGACTTTGGTTTGACAGAGTAAAGATCAAGATGCCGGCAGTAGGGCCCCTTATGGTCAAGATCTATGAGGGCAGATTTGCAAGAACTCTTTCGTCGCTTTATTCAAGCGGTATCTCTATGGTTGAATGCCTTGAGCGTTCATCTAAGATCCTGAACAATGCTTTTGTTGACAAGTGCTTTATTCAGGTAGTTGATGAAGTCAAGCAGGGTGCTCCTCTTTCCCAGTCGCTGGTCAAGACTGAGATATTCGAGGGTATGTTCTGCTCGATCATATACGTTGGTGAGGAATCCGGTGCTCTTGACGAGATCCTTGAAAAGACTGCCGATTTCTATGAGGAGGAAGCAGACTCCGCAGTTGAGAGACTTGTAGGACTTATGGAACCTCTGATGATCATCATCATGGGTGTTGCTATCGGTCTCTGCCTCGCCGGTATATTCCCACTGCTCTACGGCAGCTTCGAGGGTATCGAAAATTCGTAATCAAACTAAGCGCAATTTTAATAATCTTGAATGGAGTGAAGAATAAATGCTGTCATTTGATATTTCAGACAGACAAGTACACGTTGTTAAGGGCGATAACGCCGGCGGCAAGATCAAGATAGAAAAATCTCTCACGGTCG
>CADATR010000269.1 GCA_902790885.1 uncultured Eubacteriales bacterium | reverse complement strand
CTAACATGCGATATTTCTAATAAGTAAAACAAGGTATGGTTAAGAAAGGGGAGAAAAATGTTTGGAACTATAATCGGCAATATCAGCGGATTCATGTACGGGAAACTTCTCGTAATCATGCTGATTGCAGTTGGTCTTTATTTTACTATCAGGACCAAATTCGTTCAGTTCAGATTTTTCGGAGAGTCGATCAGAGTAGTAACTGAGAAGCCTCTTGACGGAGGAGTATCATCCTTCCAGGCACTGATGGTATCCACAGCTTCACGTGTAGGTACAGGTAACATCGTAGGTGTTGCTACAGCTATCTGCCTCGGCGGATACGGCGCTGTCTTCTGGATGTGGATCATTGCTATTCTGGGCGGAGCTTCGGCATTCATCGAGTCCACACTGGCACAGATCTACAAGAAACGTGATTCCGAAGGCGGATGCTACGGCGGTCCTGCATACTATATCGAGGCAGCGATCAAGAGCCCTGCTCTGGGTGCGATCTTCGCTATAAGCATGCTGCTCACATATGCAGGCGGATTCAACATGCTGGCATCATACAATCTGCAGTCGACATTCAGTGTATACAGTTTCTACAATGAGAAGACCACACCGATCGTCATCGGAGCTATTCTGGCTGTAATCGTCGGATACTGCCTCCTCGGCGGCGGCAAGAGAATCCTCAGCGTAACAAGTAAGCTCGTTCCGCTCATGGGACTGCTCTATGTAGCCGTAGCTCTCATCATCGTGTTCACACACATCAGGCTCTTCCCTGAAGTAATCGGAAAGATCTTCGCAGACGCGTTCGACTTCCAGTCAATCTTCGGCGGATTTACAGGATCGTGCATGATGTACGGAATCAAGAGAGGTCTGTTCTCGAACGAAGCCGGTGTTGGTTCTGCACCTAACGCTGCTGCTTCTGCCGACGTTCATCACCCGGTAAAGCAGGGCCTCGTACAGATGCTCTCAGTATTCATCGACACACTGCTCCTCTGCACATGCACAGCATTCATGTGCCTCTGCTCAGGCATTGCACCGACTGAAGACCTCGCAGGCGCACCTTACGTTCAGGCAGCACTGCAGAGCTCACTCGGAGCTATCGGTCCTGTATTCATCACAGTCGCAATGGTACTGTTCGCATTCACAACACTGCTCGGAAACTTCTACTATGTAGACAACCTGCTGATCTACCTCAACGGTAAGAAAGAGCCAAGTGCAAAATTCATGTTCTGGTTCCGTATCGGTGCTTCCGTCGTTATCTTCATCGGAGCACTTCTGAGCATGGGCGTTGTATGGGATCTCGCAGACGTTCTGATGGGAATCATGGCAATCATCAACCTGCCTGTCATCTGCATCGCCGGTGGCACAGCCCTCAAGGCACTCGATGACTACTCAAAGCAGAAGAAGGAAGGCAAGTCGCCTGTATTCAAGGCTTCAACTGTCGGTCTCGAAGGAAAGACAGACTTCTGGCAGGACTAAAGAAAGGAATATAAGATGTATCCATTACTTACGGTAAATCTGGGGCATCTTAGACAGAATGTTAATACCGTGCGGGGCCTGTGTGCTGCGCACGGTATTTCTATAACGGCTGTTACTAAGGTGTTCAGGGCGGATCCAAATATCGCAAAGGTCCTTGTGGAAGAAGGTATCACGAAGCTCGGAGATGCCAGAGTAGATAACCTGAAAAGACTCGAAGAGATCGATGCGGAAAAGTGGCTTATCAGGCCGCCTATGCTTTCGGAAGTACCCGATCTGGTAAAGTATGCAGATGCTTCCCTCAATTCCGAAATGATAGTGGTGAGGGCCATAAGCGAGGAATGTTTTAAACAGGGCAGAAAGCACAAGGTGATCCTGATGGCAGACCTTGGCGATATACGCGAGGGTTATGTCGATCACGACGAGCTCATCGATGCGGCTGTCGAGACAGAGAAGCTTGAAGGAGTCGAGCTTTACGGAATAGGAGTCAACCTGACCTGCTTCTCGTTCATCCAGTACGATACAGAGAAACTCACACAGCTTGCGGGCCTGAGAAAGCGCGTCGAGGAAGCTGTAGGGCGCCCTGTCGATGTAGTCAGCGGAGGAAATTCCGCCGCGGTCGACCTCATGCTCAGAGGCGGCATTCCTGAAGGCGTAGACAACCTCAGACTCGGCGAGTCCGTTCTTTTCGGAAAGGAGAGAGCGAAATATCAGTTCCTGCCTGACACATTCGCTGATGTGTTCACACTTGAGTGCGAGATAGTCGAGCTCAAGGAAAAACCGTCAATGCCATGGGGGACGGTAGGAGTGGATTCGTATGGTAAAAAGCCTGAATTCACAGACCGCGGAGAGCAC
>CADATR010000268.1 GCA_902790885.1 uncultured Eubacteriales bacterium | reverse complement strand
ACCGAGCAGCTTCCTGTCAGTGTCTCAGGAAGGCCCCACTCCTTAAGGAGCGCCTTGCCCTCTTCCATCTCAAACATCTGCTTGCATCTGTGGATCCAGCACGAGCCGAGTCCTGCAGCGTATGCCGCATTGACTATGTTGCAGGCTACCGACGGTCCGTCAAAGCCGCGTGTAAAGCCATCCTCAGTTTCGAAGATGAGCACGATTGTCGGTGCTCCGTAGTAAGGATCCATGTCCTTGCCCATTACTGCCGCGTTGAGTGCCGCTACTCTTTCACGGTACTCCGGTGTCTGCACCGCTACGATCTGCACAGCCTGTGTGCCTGCTCCTGTAGGCGCATATGTGCCGGCCTCGAGCACTGCATTCAGCTCTTCGTCGGTGATCTGCTCTGCTTTGAACTTTCTGATAGCTCTTCTGTTCTTAAGTACTTCAAATGCTTCTGTCTTCATCTCAATATCTCCTTTTATTATTTCCATCTCATGTGGATGTATTTTCTTTCCCAGTCCGGATCTTCGCTCTCGCGGTATCCGCTCAGCTGACAGCCATGACAGATGTCGTCGGCCATCTCGATGATAACACTTTTCAGCTCGAGATCCTTCTTCCACTTCTCATCTATAGCCTTATATCCGAGCAGCGCCCCGAGGATGTTGCCGGTGACCGCTCCGGTGGAGTCGCTGTCGCCCTTGTGATTGACAGCCGCTATGATGCCGGCTGAGAAATCTTCCTGATACCTCAGCGCGCAGTATATGGCGATCGCAAGAGTCTCCTCTGCGACCCAGCCCTCGCCCAGCCTGTGGATGTTGCTGAGGTCGCTGTCATCGTTCTCTGACAGCCTGACGGCCATGTCGATCAGTCCGGTAAGCTCGTCCAGGTGTTTATCGCCTTCGAAGATCTTCGCGGCAGTATCCCTGGCTTCGATCACGATGTCTTTCAGCGACATCTCATTCTGCGAGAAAACGATCCTGTTTATTATATGCACCAGCACTGCTGCAGGCATATATCCGAGCGAATGGCCGTGCGTGATGGCAGCTATCTGGGCACCCTCATAATCGAGCTTCCCTATATCCCCGAAGTTATAGTTGAGCGCCAGCGGCGCAACTCTCATGACTCCGCCGCAGCCCTTGCTGTTGTTCAGATGCTCAAGTATATAGTCGTCGCTCTCCGGCTGCCCGTATGTGAGAGCAGACAGGCAGGTATTGCCCGGCGCCCTTCTTCTGAAAAGCTCAGGCACATCAAGGAGCCACGATACAGGGCCTTTCCCCGGTATGCGCGGCTTCTTTCTGCTTTCCTCGTATGACAGCTCCTGCGTTCTGAGCCAGTCATGGTACGCCAGCGCAACATAGCCTCTCGGCGGTCCCTGTATGCCTCTGACGCAGCCTCTTGTGTCGCCTACCAGCAGCCCGTTCGCAGTAAAAAGCGTCATCTGCGTATCGTCGGAAATGACAGCTTTGCCGCTTAAGCCATCAAGCGAATACTCCGTGATGCCGGGCCTGCCGAATCTCGAGAATATCTCATCCTCTGAATCGAATTCAATCGCGTAGCCCAGCGCGTCTCCGGCGGCTCCGCCAATAAGGCAGCCTCTTACCTTGTCTTTATAAGCTTCAGTCTCTCTGATGCTCTTCATTCTTCTGCTCCTACTTTACGAGTTCCGCCCCAAGGTTATATACCTTTTCGCAGTGCTTAGGGAACACCTTCTCCCTGCGCTTCTGCTTGGATTCCGGATCAAACATCGTCCAGTTGTATATGCCGCTTCAGGAGCATTGCTTGTCATGATAAGAAGCACAGGGATCTTTCTTTCGTTGTAGCTTCTCGGCTCCTTCTTATATGTCAGCGACTGGAAGATGAGCCTCTCATAGAGAGCTCTGAATCCGGCAGACACATCTCCGAGATAGTTAGGCGTGCCCAGTTGGTTCGAGAATCATTTTAGAAGGTCCTCCCCTGCTCCCATCATCGGGATATCCACTTCTGCTGCATCCTCAAGGTGGAACATCATAAGCTTGTTGCCTGTTTCATCATTGTAGATGCCCCTGAGCTGCGGCATGCCGTCAAGCATGGCCTCGGCGTACTTCGGATCGCTCTCGAATACCGCCCTGCCCGTGTAGCGGAGCCAGTGTCCGTCAGGTTTAGCGCTTGCAATTTCTACTTTAGGGTTGGCGACAAGCTGCTTATAAACATCCTTGAAGTCTCCAACTCCGAACAGCACTTTGCCGTCCATCTCAATGTGTGCTCCCAGCGGTCTCACCTTAGGCTGATCGCCATCGACTGTTGCCAGATAGAATACACCTGATTCGTTAAGAAAATCGTTTACTTTACTCATGTCT
>CADATR010000267.1 GCA_902790885.1 uncultured Eubacteriales bacterium | reverse complement strand
TAGCCTATCCCGAGTTTGTTTGCAACAGCGCATGCGTCTTCGATGCTGCTCAGCGAACAGCAGGTGCGGTCTGTGATGCCTATCGTTTCGTTATCAAATAATCTCATCGTAGCGCCGGTGACATCGTAGCCTGCTTCCCGCACAAGATATGCGGCAACGCTGGAGTCGACTCCGCCGCTCATTCCTACAAGAGCCTGTTTTTTCATTGACTTTTCTCCGTGAATAAGGACGCTTCTCATGTACGCAGCACTGCACCATGCAGCCACGCTGCGACTACGATTATACTATGAATCTTTGATTATTACTTCTATGTTTTTTGTAATAAAAACAGCTCTGCAGGGACAGATCAGCCGGGAGAGCTGTTGGCGTTAACCAGACAGCTATGCCCTAAGTATTTCTTTGACATGAGTATTCTCTCTTTTTATATGCTAAAATAATCCTCAAAGAACACTGATACGGATATTCAGAGAATGTTTAGCCGGGAAAGAAGATATCTTTTATCGTCTTCGTTATATCTGCTGTTGTGACAGTGTGCAAGGTCATAGGCTGGCAGAAGAAGGGGACCCTTGATATTCCGGTGATCGGTGCCGGGCAGGGCCTGAGCATTGACGATGGCGGGGAAGGATCAAAAGAATGAAAAGGTTTGAGAAATACTACAATAAGCAATATTCGCAGATATCGTTCTATGCGGTAAGGACCGTACTGACGATATTTGTTCTGGGAATGATCATATATTATCTGGCGGGTAAGACCGGAGCAGTATTTTCATTTGCGTCCGCTGTTCTGAAACCGCTGATCCTCGGCCTCGCGCTGACTTATCTGCTCAGCCCTATCGTGGCAAAGTTCGAGAATGGAGTGTTTGCGACACTGAAAAAGCCGGGTGCAAAGCGGCTGGCTTCAGTGGTACTCACGTTCGCGATAGTGCTGGCGGTTCTGTTCTTCATACTCGGCCTTTTGGTGGTTACGATCACCAAGAGCCTGTCTTCATTCAATATTGAAGACATTAAACTGCTCCTGATGGGCCTGGCAGATCAGTTCTCAAGATTCTGGACGACCATAAAGAGAACACTGGCAAGCATGAATATAAATCTCGGCAGCGCCGGAGATTTCCTGGGCAACATTTTCAACGGCGTAAAGGACGGAGCTTCCACCATGCTGTTTGCGGTATTATTCGCGATATACTTTCTTATCGATGACAGTATCGCGACATACTGGGGCAGAGTGCTTAAAGTCTTTACAAAAGATGAGACAAGAGCCAAGTTGCGTGCTTTCGCTCACGATGCGAACAGAGTGTTCTCAGGATATATAAGAGGGCAGTCGTTGGATGCGCTGCTGGTCGGTACAATGGTATCGCTCGCGATGCTCGCAGCAGGCATCCCATATGCGCTGGTTATCGGAATACTGACAGGCGTAGGAAATCTGGTGCCTTATGTCGGCCCTGTGGTCGGATTCGGCTCACTTATAATAGTGTCACTTGCAGAGGGTTCGATAAGCAAGCTGATCATTGGCGCTGTCATTCTGGCGGCAGTCATGTTCATAGACGGAAATGTAATAAATCCGAGAATGCTCAGCAGCAACGTAGAGGTCCACCCGGTCCTCGTTATCATTGCACTGCTGGCCGGCGGAAAAATCGGCGGTGTGGTAGGAATGCTGGTCGCTGTACCTGTAGCAGCCCTGCTTAAACTTCAATTTGAGAAGTATGTAGAAAAAATGCGGCAGGCAAATAACAGCGCCGCTAAAATATAAAAAGCTCGGTATAGATCTCGCGGTCGACTCCTCTGCGAAGCAGGTCGCCGAGTAGTAATAGCAGCGGCTGTCACCGCTCATGTAATAAACGGGACGCTCTTTCATGAGATAGTCCCATTTTTTTACTAAAGGCATGCCGAATAGTATTCTTTCAGATAATTATAAAGAAAAGACATTGCGTGCAAAAGTGTGAGATTGTCAACTGAGATGTTGACCGGATCAACAGCAATATGCCAAAATACAAGCATATAGACATAGCCGTATTGATGCGTCAGGGGGGCTGAGGTATGTTAGCAAGAAGTTTTGAGCTGAATGAGCAGACACTGGCTATCATAGAAGAGATAGGCGGGCACATGCCGGGCGGCTTCTTTATATATAAGGCAGAGGAACCCGAAGATCTGATATACGCCAACAAGGCAGTCTTCGACATATACGGGTGTGATGATCTCAGTGAGTTCAAGGCTCATACGGGATTCACTTTCAGAGGCATGGTGCATCCTGATGACTATCACGATATAAGCGCTTCGATCGATCATCAGATCGGGACCAGCGAAGATCAGATGGATTATGCTGAGT
>CADATR010000266.1 GCA_902790885.1 uncultured Eubacteriales bacterium | reverse complement strand
AGCGCCGCGTCTTGGCTCCACCTTTACAAGACCGTCTTCGGAGAGTCTCTTGATGGCCTCTCTGATAGGTGTACGGCTGACATTCATCTTTTCGGAGAGATCGATCTCCATGAGTCTTGTCTGCGATACTATCTCTCCTGTAAGGATCTTGTGCTTTAATTCAAGATACACAAGATCTTTCAACGGCTTTTGCACTTTAAGCTGGATATCTGTCATTTTTTTCCCTCTCTATATTATATGCCTGTGTCGGTCAGCCACGCCTTGATCGAGCAGTCTTCTGCGGCAAGCTCTGCAAGTGCGGCGATCCCTCTGCGGGCTTTATCGATGTCCCGATAATAAGCGACTATTGTAGGGCCGCTTCCGCTCATCAGGATCTCTTCCGCGTCGAGCCTCTCCTGCATGAACCTCTTAAGGATCGCTGCTTTAGGATCAGCCATGAGCGTGTATTTTTCCATATCATTGACGAAAAGCTTTCCGGTTCCGCACTCATCGGTATATCCGATGGCATCCATAGCTTCGTAGGCACGCTTGGTCATGACCGCGGTGCCCGGGTTTGCCATAATAACATACCTTGGAATGCTTTCAGCTGCTTCGACGATCTCGCCTATGCCGGAAGTCCATGCTGAATCACGGGCTTCATCGAGGCCTTCTAGACCCTCGAGTTCGTCACGGTTGCGATAGGCGTTCATGAAAGTCGAGAACGGAACATCTGCTCCGAACTCAGCGCCTATGTCCATAAGCTGTCTGAGGCTGAACGGTCTGCCGGTCATCTCGTTTAGGCCCAGAAGGCATACAGCCGCGTTGGCGCTGCCTCCGCCGATACCTGCCGAAACAGGGAGATCTTTGCGGATATCAATCAGCAGAGCATCTGTCAGTCCGTGTTTCTTGACATAGTCAGTCCCGGTGGCATCCGTAAAGGCTTTGACAGCCCTGAACGCCAGATTGTCCATATCTGTCGGAATTGTTTTTGCGTCCGTACATAAATATACAACAATGCCATTTACAGTGCAATGAGGCAATTTGTATTTTGTTGCTTTTTGAGAACACTTTTCCAGTACGATAACATCATGTAGTCCCAATCCCTGCATAAAGGAAACGATGTCATGATACCCGTCAGACCGTTTCCCGGTTATCTCCAGAGATAAATTGATCTTCGCGTGTGCGGCAAGTGTTATCTTTTCCATATCCAATGCAAACAGGGGAGAGTTTTGTCTCCCCTGCATTTTTCTACTTTCTCTTAGTGTTGCTGCTCTTGTTCTTCGAGCTCTTTCTTTCTGCTCTGAGCGCCTCGATGGAGCGGTCAGCCTTGTTTACAGGTGCAGGAGCGTGAACATGATATACATTATTGAGAAGCTCAGCGCAGTTTTCGATCTTCTTTTCAGGAGGAGCCTGAGTCTTTTTCTTGCGGGCTTTCTTCTTAGCCTCTTTGGCTTCTTTCTTAGCCTGCTCAGCCTTGACTTCCTCTATGCTCTTACCTGTCTTCTTAGCTTCTCTGTAAGGATTGAAAGCCTGCTCTTTAGGAGCGTCTTTCGGCTCTTCATCTTCCTGTTCCTTATTATTCTGACGGAGTGAAAGCACCATGATACCGCCGAACATGACAAACATCATAACCATGTTGACGATGTTGTTCACTCTCTGGTTGTATGTCTTGAATGTTACGGTCTTGTCCGCGCCGAGTGTATTGCCGTCGTTGTCGACGAGGTCGCCGCTGATAACCAGCTTATACTCGGAATTGTTCTTTGCGGTAAAGCCCTTGTCGACATCGGCAAGAACCAGAACGAGGCCCTTGTCTTTATCGCTGAAAAGAACCTGGATAGGAACTTCAGCTCCGTCTTCGTCATAAATCGTGAACTTGTCTGCGTTTGCCGCAGTTGCTTCTTTTGAATTCATGGCGCTGCTGAATGTCAGCTTTACGCCGAGGTTTTCCATCGATGTGTTTGTCTGGCCGTCTTCAGGATATGACGAAACCAGATCGAATCCGCCTTCAGCGAAGCAGAATGCAGAAGCAGCCATTATCATGATCGACATGAGAACTGCGATCAGACTGATTTTTTTCATTGAATCCTCCGTAGTTTATCCGCGCTTCTTCCTGAAAAAGTCTTTCAGGACAGCCGAGCATTCGCCGGCCAGAACGCCTCTTGTTATTTCTATGCTGTGATTTAGCCTTTTGTCGTTCGCTATGTTGTAAAGGGATCCGCAGGCGCCGGTCTTAGGGTCGTCAGCCCCTATCACCAGGCGTGACATTCTTGCCAGCACCATTGCTCCTGAACACATGCTGCATGGCTCGAGGGTCACATACATGGTTGCTCCCGGAAGCCATTTC
>CADATR010000265.1 GCA_902790885.1 uncultured Eubacteriales bacterium | reverse complement strand
ATGAGGATATGCGCAGGGCAAAATGGCGCAAGTGGATGCTCAACACCGGAGCCAGCCAGACAGCCGTCGAGGTGCAGGCAGAATGCGGCTTCTTCGGACAGGTCGAAGAAGTAAGAGCGCTGATGAAGATGCTCATGGATGAGATCCTCGCTGTCGCGAAGGCAGAGGGTGTGGATCTGACTGAGGAGGACCGCGACGAGATCATCGAGATGCTCGTCAACTTCCCGCCGGACAAGAAAATGTCCATGCTGCAGGATTACGAAGCAGGCAGGCCGATAGAGATCGACGAGTACGCCGGCGAGGTCGTAAAACTCGGACGCAAGCACGGCATACCGACTCCGGCAAATGAGATCCTCTACCTGGCTATAACCGCCCGCCAGAAGATCTCCGAGCTGCGCAAAGGCTAAATCCAGGCAATATATAAGGGGCTGTCGCATTTGAAAAAATGTGGCAGCCTCTTAACTTGAAAAAAGCAGACCGTCACCGACAGGATCTGATCATCCAGTCGTCGACAGTCTGCTTCTTGTTTTTTCGCAATATAACACTACTGAATATTCAGTTTCTGCTTGGCTAGGCTACCTTGTAGAGGTGCGTTCCCAGCTTACCGTTCTGTATCTTTCGATGAAGGTTAGCTATGTTTTGAGCTATAGCCATCAGTACACTTTCGGCATAAACATTCGCCTGACCTCGACAAAGAAATTGCCTGAAAGATCCATCTTCTTTCCACAAAGCGAAGGCTCCTTCGGCCTGAATGCTTCGATTGACTCTAAGCTGTATGCCTTCTTCGCTTGTGATCCTCTCAAGGCATTCTTTACGTTGTCTCTCGAATGTTCTTGAAACAATGAGAGTCTTGAATCGCTCATCTTCCGGGGTCTTCCAGTTCCTGCCTTTTATACATTCAGATTTGTAGCGGCATCCGACACAGTCATGGCAGCGATAGATGGTTTCCTTGCGAATGTATCCGCTGAAAGACTTCCTTTTATTTATGCCGCAGGCGTATAGTCTGCAGCCATTCATGCATGTGTAGAAATCGCCATCAGGATCATAAGGCATATTTTCCTTGCGGCTTATGTCAGTCTTATACTTCCGTGTCTTGGATATCTCATAGTTGGCAGGCTTGATCATTGCAGTTATTTGATGATCTTCCAGAAAACTATAATTCTCCTCACTCTCATATCCGGCATCGGCAACAACTACAGGATATCTGTGCCTCAGCGCTGCTTCCATCCCGGTCAGAAACGGGATAAGGGTATTGGTATCTGTCGGCCGCGGGGACAGCATGAGCCACGAGATATATCCTGAATCTACTCCAAGCTGAAGATTGTATGCAGGTTTAAGCTGGCCGTTGAGCATAGCGTCCTCTTTCATCCGCATGAAGGTCGCATCAGGATCAGTCTTTGAATAGCTGTTACGGTCTCCTAGTATTTCAAGGCTCCTTGAATACTCCTTAAGTCTGTTGATGTATTCTTCGAGCAATTCGATGTGCTTCTGGAGAGGTGTCTTGCGGCTGCCGCTGCCGTGCACGAACTCAACACCTTCCTCGTCTTTGATCTTGTACAGTCTTTTGAGAAGTTTGCCCAGGTGCTTTTCCTTGACCTGACCGTGCCATATCTCTCTTAAGCCGTAAGTCTCAACACATTCCTGGACAAGAAGAGCCGTCTTATCCAGAAGCTTAGCCTGGTTCTTTGTAACCGCCTTCTTCCAGACGAAGGTGTACTTGTTGGCATTGGCTTCGATCTTTGTTCCATCGATGAATATCTCTCTGCCACTGATCTCACCGAGGTCCATAAGATATCTCACTGTCATGGCCAGATACTTGTCCGCCACCTGTGCAAAATGGATCGATCTGAAACGGGCGATGGTAGCGTGATCGGGTGCTGATCGTCCCTCCAGAAGATACATGTAGTTGATGTCTCTCCTGCATGCTTTTTCGATGCCTCTTGATGAGTAGTTGTGTTCATGGTAGGCGTACAGCATTATCTTCAGCATCTGACGCGGGCTCACTTGATTTTCCTTTACCCGGGAATAGGTCGAATACAGATCGCTAAGATCCAGTTCCTCCACAAACTGACCCAGGAGCCTCACGCAGTCGTCGTCGGGAATGACATGCCCGATCTCGAGCGGAAGTTTTAGTTGATACGGCCTCGAAAACAACGTATAATTTTGCCGTAAAATGTTTAGGGTTTGCATACTAATATTTTACCATTGAACTCCGTTTACCAGTAGGTGCGGAGCTTTTTGTTTTTTGAGAAAACCAAGTGTTTGCAAGGCTTTCAAGTCGATCGCATCAAAACGGCCCGCCGTTAGGCGGGCAAGATAAGAGGCTGCCACACTGTTTTA
>CADATR010000264.1 GCA_902790885.1 uncultured Eubacteriales bacterium | reverse complement strand
TCCGGTACGTAAAGCTGCCGGGCTGGTGCATGCCGGATGGAAGGGCACGCTGGGGAAGATCCCGCAGGTGGCCATCGCGCAGATGACGGTGAAGTTCGGGTGCGATCCGGCAGACATGTATGCCGCGATAGGCCCGGGCGTATGCAAGGACTGCTACGAGATGGGCGATGAGGTGTATGACGCCTTTGCGGATAAGTGGGGGCGTGAAGACGCCGATCGGGTGCTGAAGATGTACGCTCCGGGCACTGAGAGCGAGGCGTTTGAACGCATAATTGGAAGGCGCGCAGAGAATGAACGCGGCAAATACCATCTCGACCTCAGAGAGGCCAACAGGCTGACGCTGCTGAGAGCAGGTGTGCCGGCAGATCACATAGCCGTATCCAATGTGTGCACCATGTGCAATGTCGACACGTTCTATTCATACCGCGGCCGGGCGCTCGAAAATGAGCAGGTGGGCATGCTGGTGAACAGTTTCGGACAGTAAAGGAACAGAGATGAATCTTATAGTAGCTGTGGATAACAGGTGGGGAATCGGCCGCGGCGGCGGACTGCTGGCGTCGATCCCTACGGATATGAAATACTTCAGGGAGCACACGAGCGGCAAGGTGGTCGTTATGGGTCGGAAGACGCTCGAATCCATGCCGGGAAGGCGCGGGCTTCCTAAAAGGACGAATTATGTGCTGACGACTGATCCGGATTATGAGGCAGAGCGCTGCATCATCGTGAATTCGGAGGACGAGCTCCGGGAGGAGCTCTCGCAGTATGAGCCGGACGATGTGTTCATCATAGGCGGAGCGCATCTGTACAATAAGTTCTACAGATTGTGTGACAGGCTGTATGTTACTAAGATGGACGCCGACCTCGATGCGGATACCTTCATCACAAATTTTGATGAGGATCCGGATTTTGAGATCGTATCTGAGAGCGAGCCGATAACAGAAAACGGCATAACATACAGATTTGTGGTGTATCAGAAGAGAAGATAGATGCGGGAGCGCGGCAGAAGCGCGGTGAAGAGATGAGCAAGAGAGATAATAAGAGATTCAACGATACGGAAAGAAAGGGAGCTCCTAAGAGGGGCGGAAAGAACCGCCGCGATTACGGAGACAACTATGAGCCTAAGGGCAGAGGCACGGGAGCGCGTTCGCAGTCCGCGGCCGGCAGAGGGAAGCCGGGACGCGGCAGATCGGAAGCGGCAGCCGGACATAAGAGTGCCGCGAGGGGAAAGGCCCCGGCAAGAGAGTCACGCAGAGTGCTCGGTTTTGACCTGAATGAGTCATACGAAGAGCCAAAAGCTGTGATCGGAAACGACGGTCTTGAGGTTGTTGCGGGCAGGAATCCGGTCGTTGAGGTGCTGTCGGGCGAGCGCGACGTGGAGCGCGTGTTCATCGCTGACGGCTCGGAGGGCTCGGTATCGAAGATAGTCGCTCTGGCAAGGGAGCAGGGAGTCATAGTCGACTTCGTGCCTAAGGAAAAGATAGACGCGATGGCTCCGGGCGTGAAGCACCAGGGAGTGGTCGCAAAAGTAAGCGAATACAAATACGCGGACATGGAAGAGGTGTTCGCGAGGGCAGAAGCAGCGGGCGAGGATCCGTTCATCATAATACTTGATGAGATCTCCGATCCGCACAATCTCGGCGCTATCATCAGGACGGCTGAGTGCGCCGGCGCTCACGGCGTGGTGATCCCAAAGAGGCGTGCCGCCTCTTTGACGCAGACAGTTGCACTGTCTGCCGCCGGCGCCATCGAGAACATGCCTGTGGTGCAGGTCACCAACCTTGCGCGCACGATAGAGGAGCTGCAGGAGAAGGGCGTCTGGGTAGGCGCGGCCGACATGGACGGCGAGACCTACTATGAAGCAAACCTCACAGGTCCTATCGCCATAGTAATAGGAAACGAAGGCAAGGGAGTCGGCCGCCTCGTAAAGGAAAAGTGCGACTTCGTGCTCTCGATCCCTATGTACGGAAAGATCAATTCGCTCAATGCGTCAAACGCGGCAGCTGTGCTGATGTACGGCATCCGCCGGGCCAGAAAATAATTTTTGCGAATCGGGCATAAACCGCTTGACATTGAAACCCTTGCAAAGTATACTCATTGAGCGACTTTAAGAAGAAAATCGGAGCACTGGGCAACCGGGCTTCGAGTTTTCGATTGAAAAGACAGTAAAACAAAGCTTTATACATTAAGGAGAAAACAGATGGCAGCAGGCGTTAGACAGAAAGTCATCCTCGCATGCACAGAGTGCAAGCAGAGAAACTACAATACAATGAAGAACAAGAGAAACAATCCTGACAGGATCGAACTCATGAAGTATTGCAAGTTCTGCAACAAGGAGACTCTCCACAA
>CADATR010000263.1 GCA_902790885.1 uncultured Eubacteriales bacterium | reverse complement strand
AGAGGTGAGAAGACACAGGGGAATCGCTTTTTACCCCTATGTGGAAGACGGAACCCTGAAATGGCGCAGGAATCCTGCCTATGAAGGGGGAGAGCTCATTATCAAAGAAGCGCGGACTTGGGAAGATTTCTCTTTGGAAGCAGGAGTACCGGTCTACACGCAGTTTCAGAAAGACAAAGACAGGTTTTTGTTTGTCGCGGACCCCGCGCGCTGTCAGGAATTGTGGGAGGGCTTTACTCCGTAGTTTTTGAACAAACCGTCCGGGAGGTCGTTTTACAGGAGGTTTAGCAGATGGATGAGAAGAAATCGATCAAGACTTATAAAAGGCTGTTCATTGTTGTTTCGATCATTTTGGTCGGAGTGCTCTGCTTACAGGGTATTTACTGGGTGAAGCAGCGGGAGCAGACAGCAAATGCAGTAAATATGGAGCAGACAGCGGATACAGCAAATACGGAACAGACTGCGGACACTATGAACACCGGGCAGGAAGCTCTGCCGGCAGAAAGCCGGTGCGCTCTATCCCGCGAGGGATACACGCTGCAGGAGGTGGTGGTCATGAGCCGCCACAATATCCGCGCGCCGCTGAGCGGAAAGGGGTCAGTGCTGGATACACTTACTCCTCACGAGTGGTTCGCATGGTCCTCGGATCCGAGCGATCTTTCACTGCGGGGCGGCAATGCTGAGACGTCCATGGGGCAGTACTTCCGCAAATGGCTTGAGAAAGAGAGTCTTTTCCCTAAGAACTACCAGCCTGAAGGGGACGAAGTGCGGATCTACGCCAATTCCAAGCAGAGGACGATCGCTACGGCGAGATTCTTTACGGCAGGGCTGTTTCCTGCCGCTGATGTGAATGTCGAATATCACATGGCGTTCGACCAGATGGATCCGGTCTTTGAACCGAAACTCCATTTTCTGACAGATGAGTACGGTAAGGATGTGCTCGAGCAGGTAGAGAAACTTTATCATGAGAAGGTCCTTGCAATGGAGGACAACTACGCCCTGATCGAAGATGTGATCGATGTGAAGGAGTCTGAAGCCTATAAGAGCGGAGAGTTTACAGGCTTCAAAGTAGATGACTTGGGGATGGAACTGGTGGAGGATAAGGAGCCGAAGCCTATCGGATCGCTCAGAACGGCTACTTCTGTAGCTGACGCGCTGGTCCTTCAATATCTGGAGGAGTCCGATCCCGTGAAGGCGGCTTTCGGACATAAACTCAGTTTTGATGAGTGGCAGCAGATCAGTGAAGTCAAAGATCTCTACAACGACGTCACATTTTGCTCGCCGCTTGTGGCGCATAATGTCGTTCACCCGCTGCTGCAGGAGATTCGCGGTGAGCTCACAAAAGACGGCAGGAAATTTACTTTCCTGTGCGGGCATGACTCAGATGTCGGCCCTGTTTTGACCTGTCTGAAGGCAGAGGGGTGCGAACTGGCGGGAGCTGTGGAGACCAAGACTCCCATCGGCGGCAAAATAGTGTTCTGCAGATGGCTCTCTCCGGACGGACAGGACTATATGTCAGTCGATCTTGTCTATGAGTCTTCCGAGCAGCTGCAAAATCTTTCTGTGCTGGGAACTGACAATCCGCCGTATGCGGTGCCGCAGGTGCTTGAAGGGCTTGAGCAGAATTCGGACGGCCTGTATAAGACGGAGGCGGTCCTTGAGCGTTTCGATGAGGCGATCGGGGAATATGACAAAATGCTGGAGAAGTATGGCTTGCAGAATACTGCGGTGCCTGAAGATCCTTCAGAAATTGAGGAAGAGGCACTCGACGAGGCGGCGTGAGATTTCTTATGTGTAATCCTAATGAACTGATGCGAACGACAACGGATTTGTTGTATAATTTAAGGACAGGCAGTATAAACAACCCCAGTCGTATGAAGCTGTTTTGAGCTCACCACTTGAGGAGGAAGGTATGATCGATATAGCGAATGTTAAGGAAATTGCAGCCAGTGATGCGATTGCTGACATGCTCAGGAAATACAAATTTGTCACAGGAGCGCTGTTTAACACAGATGTGTCTGATGACTATACTTTTCAAGACGCATACTGCGACCTTTACAGGCTTAACGACGGATACTCGGAAAAGTTCATAACTAAGTTCTTCTATTTGCTGGAAGAGATGAAGCGCATGAGCAACATATTCTTCAGAGAGGCTTTTGAAAAGCTGCGGGAGGTCTCGAATGAAAACGTCATGACAGCCGCGAGTATCCTGGTTCATACGATCAACCCCAGGTTTGCGATCTGGGACGAGAAACTCGCGAGGGAGTTCTTTAAACTCGAGATTCCGGAGGAAGGCGATTCGATAGAGAGACACTGCAAGCGATATGAGGATTTCTCCGATATGTTTTATGCCTACACTA
>CADATR010000262.1 GCA_902790885.1 uncultured Eubacteriales bacterium | reverse complement strand
TCGGTAAGATTTCTCTCCGACTCGAGCTTATCGGCCAGATCAAAGCAATGCGGTCTTTCTTTCGGATCTTCCATGGCTGCATCCCCCTTTTCAAAAGCGTCCCGTCAGTCTCAGGCTGCCGGGCATGCCTCCTGTTGCAAAGCATATCACAAACATGGCACATATTCTATTAAAGAGCCGCTGCCGGCATAAACAAAAAGGCTGCCCTTCGGCAGCTTTTTTGCTTGTAGATATAGATATTGTAAGAGGGATGAAAGTATTATGGTGAAGTTAGTTATGTTTAACTTTTCCTTACAACCGTATGATAGCATTCGCTTTTCCTATTGTCAAGGTAGGAATTGAAATTTTTAAAAAATTTTTTCCAGGCTGCATTTCGCCTCTTTCTCAGGCAAAAACAAACCCGCAGACATTACGTGCCTGCGGGATGTGTTTAATGTATTCGCGCCTTGCGCCCCTTTTCTACAGATGCTGGTTTCTAGGGATCCTGTCGTACCATTTGAGCAGGAACGGCTCGATCATCGATGTCAGCTTCATGTCAAGGTTGAAGAAGTAAACTGTGAATGTGACTACGAAGAAAGCAAGTCCTCCGGTCAGAACATACAGCAGTGCTTTCGCGAGTTTCTTTTTCATTTTTAAACCTCCGCTAGATTTCCGAATGACTTTTCTATATTTTACCATGCATTCTCGTCGTCGAGAACCTCGAGTGAAGGATCGAGAGGCTCTTCCTGCATGACTGTTCTCATGTAGTTGTTGACCTGATCTCTTACACCCTGTCTTGTTACGACACGAGGGTCGAAGAGCTGGTGGTCAACCCAGATCAGAGGAATTCCGAGATCTCTTGCTCTGTCCTCAAAGAGTCCGTGCATTCCATCCAGAGCCTTGCAGGTGATGTGCTCCCAGAGAATGATCATATCCGCGTTGTACTGCTCTACAAACTCGAAGAGGTCGTCGAGGAGCACCTTGTAGCCGCCGTGTGTACGGTTACGCATGATCATCTCTTCTGTCAGCATAGCCATGTCGTAGTAAGCCTGCTCTCTGTTTTCAGGAGTATCGGTATCTGCGATCATCTCTGTGTTGATGCACGAGAGCATGTCTGTCAGAGGCACGATGCCCCAGCAGTTAAGCAGCCATACCAGGAAGTCCATGTAGAAGTGAGACTGAACGCCCCAAACGATCGCTCTGTGGCGGTACTCAGGAGCAGCCATCTTTCTCTTCTTGTAAGCTTTCTCAGCCAGCTTCATGAGACGTCTGTCAGCTCTTTCGAATTCAGGAACCTTGCCGCAGATAGCCATGTAGTTGGTCTCTGTGTAGAGAGCGAGGTTTCCGCCGAAGATCTGCGGATAGTCTGTCTTGTTCATATCGAGCCATTCATTACGGCACTTTGTCGCAAAGTTGACTCTCTTGGCGCATTCGAAGTAGTAATCCCAGTCCCACTTGTGGCCTGTGTGCTCTTCGATGAACGCGATAGCTCTTCTGATCTCTTCAGCAGCGTAGTCCTGAACGTCGTCTTCCTTGTGACGGAGCGGAGCCGGCAGCTGGAATACAGGAATGCCGTCTTCCTTCTCGAGTCTCTCGGAGATTACGCCGTTTCCGAGCAGCGATCCGTCGCATGTGGTGTTGCACTGTACAGCGCATGCACCGAAGACAGGAGCGTCGTCGTCGATCGAAACGCCGGCCTCAGCCTCAGGCATCGGGCAGACGTCTCCAGGGAGTCCGTACTCCTGCGCAACGTCGATGTAGTGCTCCATGGCGTGCTGGTTGAGCAGTACGGATACGTATGTCGAAGGAGTCTCGCGGGATGTGCACTTCAGGTTAGGGAATCCCATCATGACTGCTGTCATCTCGTTCTCGTCAACGAGTACGTTGATCTTCGAGAACTCTTCGTCATTGCCTGTTCTGCGGTCAGCGCGGGCCATGGTGTTGAGCAGCTTAGCTACATCGATGATGATGAGGTCCTGCTCCTCGTGTGTCATTCTGAGGTATTCGCCTCTGAGACCCTGAGTGAATCTGTCGACCATCATCGGTACTGCCAGATAGTTAGCCATCCAGCGGTATCTGAAGAAAAACTTGATGTTGCGAGGCTTGGCCATGAATTTGCCCAGTGTGAGCATGATGCCCAGCCATCTGCTGTAATCGTAAAGAGTGTCTCCGACACCTCTCCACTCACGGCGTTTTCTGACCTTGCCATGCGGTATGTAAAGGTCACCGTATCTGGTATCGCCCTTGATCTTCTCAGGGTTTACCATAGTTTTGAATTTCTTAACAGCCATCACTTATCCTCCTTCTGAATCTTCTTGATATCGATGCTCTCCATGAACGCCTGTACACGGGTACGCATCTGTCCGGAGGAGCCGATAGTGTACGGTCTGTCGACT
>CADATR010000261.1 GCA_902790885.1 uncultured Eubacteriales bacterium | reverse complement strand
AATGACCAAAGGGATCACGCTCTTTGAGGAAGAGGCGGAAAGGCTCGTGAAAGTGCTTGCGAGAAGGTACGGCCTCAGCTTTTCTGGCGGCGGACAGAACACGGGAAGATCTTTCGGTGAACGGACAGCTGCGCCTGGCGGCAGAAGATACATTGTGGAAAAGGATGAGGACACATGGGGCAGTGAAAGGAGCGCGGCTGCCGGTGATTTGGCTGCAGATGCGGGAGGTCCTGTGGACTGGTCGCTGAATGAGACAGGCGGAAGCGAAGATGCGGACATAACATTCGGCGCGGCAGATAACAGCGCTGCGGGTTCGTCCCTGTATGGATCGGACGATAATAACTCTGACGATTCGCCGTTATATGAAACGGAGCACAGTGAGGCTGCCTGCGTGGCTGAAGGTCCAGGGCAGATGGATGCGCCCGCACCGGCCTGAACACAGAGCTGTACAGCCGTCTGAAATGTTGACCGGAACGATCAATGAGTGATAGACTCAATTGATATTACAGAGTTAACACTCATGAAACAGCATTAATCGGAGCACACTGAACACACTACATTAAGCAAATGAAGGTCGCATTTCACACACTGGGCTGTAAAGTGAATCACTATGAGACGGAGGCCATCAAAGAGGCCTTCGTTTCCCGTGGAGCGGAAACCGTAGGCGAAGATGAATTCGCGGACGCATATATCATCAATACCTGCACCGTCACCAATATTGCGGACAGAAAATCCAGACAGTTTATCCGCCGGGCCAGGAGGGTGAACCCGGGGGCAGTCATCGCGGTCACCGGCTGCTATGCCCAGGTGGCATCGGAGGAGATCGCTTCCCTGCCTGAAGTCGACATAGTTGTCGGCAACGGCCGCAAGTCCGAGATCTGCGGGCTCGTGATGCAGAAGCTGCAGGAGGCGCAGAAACCGGATGTCAATGAAGGCGGAAGCGCCGATATGCACGTTCTGCCGAGAGCCGAACTGACATATTATGAGGACATGGGAAGAGTGACCTCGGCGGGCGAGGGCATGATAAGAGCGTACCTGAAGATCCAGGACGGATGTGACAGATTCTGCTCATACTGCCTCATACCGTATGCAAGGGGTCCGGTGAGAAGCAGGCCGAAGGATGAGATCCTTGAAGAGCTGAGAGGCATGCTGGCGAATGGCTTCAGGGAGATAGTTCTGACCGGCATCAACACAGCGCTCTACGGTACGGAGGATGGAGCGGACTGCAGCCTCTCCGAGCTGCTTACGGAGATCGATGAAATGGAAGCTCCCGACGAAGCCGGATTCCGCATCAGGCTGAGCTCGCTCGAGCCAACTGTTGTAGACAAGGATAACGTTGAGGAGATCATAAGGCATAACAGGCTCTGCCACCACCTGCACCTCTCTGCGCAGAACGGAAGCGATGCAGTGCTGAAGGCCATGAACCGTCACTACGACCGGGCGGAGTACCTTGAAATCGTAAAGGCCCTGCGAGAATTCGATCCGGATTTCGGGATCACGACAGACATAATAGTCGGGTTTCCCGGCGAGACAGAGGAGGATTTCAGGGATACTCTGGATATAGTGAAAGAGGCGCGCTTCGGCAAGACTCACGTTTTCCGCTATTCTCCGAGAAAGGGCACAGCCGGTGCGAAACTCGGTGACGCTGTTCCTGAAGCAGTCAAGAAGGAAAGGGCAGGCATACTTGAAGAAGCTGCTGACGAGGTCGCCCGCGGATTCAGGGAGTCGATCCTGGGCTCAGAGCATGTGGTGCTTGTCGAGCAGGAGGAAGACGGTTTCATGACCGGCTATACCGGCAACTATATCAAAGTGTACATAAGCGATTCGGAGAAGACCCTCCGTCCGGGAGAGTTCTGCCGGGTAAAGCTCACGGAACTTTACAGGGAGGGCTGCAAGGCTCTGCCGGCGGATTGACAAAAGCATAATCGCGAATTATGCTTTTTTAAGGGAAGCTATCAGACTGATGAACAGACTCAGAGGACAGATACAAAAGTCTATAGTGAAAATAAAAAGGAGGTTGGCAGACATGGATGACTGCATTTTCTGCAAACTCGCAAATGGCGACATCCCTACAGACATGGTGTACCAGGATGATCTTATTGCAGTGTTCCGCGACGCGGCTCCGCAGGCACCGGTACACATGCTGATGGTACCGAAGGTGCATGTGGCGTCACTCGACGATCTGACAGAGGATCACGCAGAGCTTATGGCTCACATGATGCTTAAGATCAAAGAGGTATGTGCGCAGGAGGGCCTGGAGAACGGATACCGCTGCGTGATCAACACCGGCGAGGACGGCCAGCAGACAGTAAAGCACCTGCATATCCACATCCTCGGCAAGCGCGCCATGCAGTGGCCACCGGGCTAGAATTGCAACAAGGAGGGGCCCGCACG
>CADATR010000260.1 GCA_902790885.1 uncultured Eubacteriales bacterium | reverse complement strand
GTACCGAGGTACTTCTTAGGAGCGTATTCACTGATAAACGAGTTGCCCAGAGGCGAGAACAGCATCTCGCCGACAGACATCAGGATAGCAGTCATGATGATGATCCATACGCCGACAGGCTTACCTGTGCTCTTGAAGATACCTGCACCGACAACCATCATGGCAACGCCGAGTCCGAGAAGCATGATGCCCAGAGCAGTCTTTGTCATCATTGAAGGGTCCTTGTCCTTCTTGCTCAGCTTGTTCCACAGCGCAGCAAGTGTAGGCGCGAGGATGATGCAAAGCAGTCCGTTCATCGAGTCGAACCATGCTGTAGGCATCTCGAAGTTAGCTCCGAGGTTCCAGTTGGCCCATCCCATACCGCCTTGCGATGCAGGACCGAACTCGTAGTATACAGGCATGTACAGCAGGTACCAGAACAGCCAGAAGAGTCCGGACAGGAAAGTCAGAATCAGAATTGCAACAACTCTGTTCTTTTCAAGTCTGGTAAGAGGTCTCTTATCCTTTTCAACGTCAGCATTCTCGATATCCTCAGTTCTGTTGTCGATGAGGAACGGCTTCTTGCCGGCGTCTCCGAGGTACTTCATTCCGAAGAACCACCATGCAGCGTCGATGACCATGAAGACAGCGCACGCCAGGAACATGGCCCTGTATCCCGCGCCCTGAGTTGCGATCAGAGTAAGGAAAGTAGTTCCGCAGAACGATCCGATGTTGACGAACATGTACTGGAGCGAGAATGCAGTCGTAAGAGTATCCTTGTCGTTTTCGAACTGTCTTCCGTTGATACCGGAAACGTTGCCCTTGAAGAATCCTGTACCTACAGCAAGCAGGATGATAGACAGCCATACTCCGCCGGCACCGTTTGCTCTGGAGATGACAAACCATCCGGCAGCCATCAGGAGTTCTCCTACAGGAACGAGCAGTCTAGGGCTTACCCATCTGTCAGCGATGAAGCCGCCGATGATAGGTGTGATATAAGTCCATGCTACGAACTGCGATGAGAAAATAGCACCCTGTTCTGTTGTAAGTCCGAGTCCGCCGCTTGCAGCCTCAAGTACAACAAAAATAGCGATTCCCCACTTGCCGGCATAGTACGCGAGTCTTTCGAATGTGAACGAAAGGCAGCATACGATGAAACCAAATGGGAACTTCTTAAGTTGTTCTAACATGTTAGTTCCTCCCTAACTAAAATTAAAAATTTATATCTAAGCATACAATGTGTATGCATAAATATCTTATTTGTTGTCCGGATCTTCTTCGACCTCAAGCCCAGTCTTCCGAGAAAGCAGCTTCGCCACCTTGCGGCCGTTTTTAGCTGCGTCATCGAAGGGAATCACAAAGCCGTTATCTCCGTTTGTGAATACAAAGAGCCTATTTCCCGATCTGACTATGGATGTGATGCTGCTGTATGGAGTTGTTTCCGACAGGCTTGCGCTGGTCTCGGTTATAACGTCCTCTCCGAAGTCCAGCACCGATGTCTCGCGAAACGGGAGCCTGCCGCTGTTCTTTTTTTTATAGAAGTCCCTCAGCAGGCTTCTTTTGAGCATACCGGGCGCCCCCAGCACCCATATGGCCGAGGCTAGCCCCAGTGAGACAATCTCTATGACCAAAGCTCTGGTGCTCGCACGAAATACAATGAATGCGATAATCATGATCAGAGATAGCAGAGGCAAAGATATTCTCTGCAGAAACAGTGTCCTTTTGCCCTGCCTGCTGTGTGTCAGCTGATATTCACTGAATTTCAGATAATCGGAGTCCTTTAATCTGACATGTATCTTCAAAATCGCACCTCTTGGTTAAAGCGTTTTTCATTTGGGCTGCTCTACTAACGCCCGGCTAAAACGTGAATATTTTAACATTTAGCTGCCGTCTAGTACATATTTTAAAGACATGTTTCGGAATTTGTTTTGAACAACAATTCTGACGCAGTAATCTGTCTTCATACACAATCAGCACCACTAAATTCGCGACCGTCGTGCCTGTCTTCGAGTTCGGGAATGTAATCCTCATCATCCAGCATATATGTAAATCCGTTCCCGTTGATTTCATTCATGCCGGTTATGGTCATGAACGCGTTTCCATCGATTGAAAGTACAGCACGCCTGACCTTATTGAAGTTTCGGTTGCTTGCAGCGCAGAGTATGACCTCTTTGTCATCCCTGAGATATCCTCCTCTTGCCTTAAGGAGAGTCGTGCCGAAGCCTATCTCCAGAAGCTCTTCGTTGACCTCTGTAAGCTTATCCGTCCATATCATTATCTGGTAGCCACCCTGCTCGAGGACTATCATTCTGTCCATAACAACGCCGTACACAAGGGCATACAGTATGCCCAGTATAATGCCTTCAGCTTTTGTGATGGGTATCTGCAGAAGGAATATCAGAATATCCAGGCCGGA
>CADATR010000259.1 GCA_902790885.1 uncultured Eubacteriales bacterium | reverse complement strand
CCTGAAGCCGTTCACCTTGGTGCCGTTCATCGAACCGAGGTCTTTGATCATCCATTTATCTTCGGAGCGCCGTATCAGCAGCGCCTGGTTATTCGAGATCGTTCTTAGAGGGATCCGTATGTCTGTAGACCTCGACCGGCCTATGACGTTCTCCCAGTGAGTGATCGGGTAGTTGCCGCCGTCTTCCACCATAAAGTAGCCCCATATCTCAGGCGTTGCCCTCGTGGAAAGCAGCGATACTATGGATATGAGGAGTATATAAGCTGCGAGCACCACAAAGATCCACCGGAAAACAGTGGTGATGTGCACCGCCAGCTCCGGATAGTTCTCAGAGAAGCTCAGGATTTCAGTAATAAAAGTATCTATTTCGATCAGTCTCCTTTTCCGATAGTTATCCAATCATTCAGATTATACGCACCTAATGTGAACATTCCTTGATTCTTAAAGAATATAAATCAACAATAAAAGAGGTCCGCTCACAGGTATACGGACCTCTTATGAAATGTAATTGTTTTATTTAGTTTTATTTCCAGCTGCTCTTGAGACCTACGATGCTGTTGAATACCTTTTCATCGTCTGTTGTGAGCTTGGAGTCAGCGATGTAGTAGCCCTTGCGGAAGAACTGGAATCTCTCGCCCGGCTTAACATCAGCTGCAGATGGCTCTGCATAGCCCCATGTCTCGACCAGTGATTCAGGGTCGAATTCCTGCTCGCCCGTCTCCTCGTTCTCTTTCATGAGGTAGCCGTACTCTCTGATCTTTACCTTTACAGCAGTGCTTGCCTCTACGAAGTGGATGGTTCCCTTTACCTTACGGCCTTCGAATCCGGAGCCGCTGTGTGTTTCAGGGTCGTATGTGCAGTGGAGAGCGACGATATTGCCGTCGGCATCCTTCTCAACTTCGTTGCATGTGATGAAGTAAGCGCCTTTGAATCTTACCTCGTTGCCCGGGAAGAGTCTGAAGTACTTCTTTACAGGGACTTCCATGAAGTCGTCGCCGTCTACCCAAAGCTCTCTTCCGAATGGGATCTCACGTGTGCCCATTTCAGGAACCTTAGCGTTGTTCTCTACAGTGCACATCTCGATCTTATCTTCAGGATAGTTGTCGATGATGACCTTGATAGGATTCTTGACTACATTTATAGCCGGCACCTTGAGCTGGAGGTCTTCTCTGACGCACTGCTCGAGCTGCGCGATGTCGATCATCGTGTCAGCCTTTGTAACGCCGATATCATTGCAGAACTTACGGACTGCCTCAGGAGTGTAGCCCCTGCGGCGGATTCCGGCGAGTGTGCAGAGTCTAGGGTCATCCCAGCCCTCTACGTTGCCCTGTTCTACAAGCTTGCGGATGAATCTCTTGCTCATCAGCATCGTTGTGATGTTGAGCGGAGCAAACTCGATCTGACGAGGAGGATTCGGCCACCAGCCTACTTCACGGACTACCCAGTCGTAAAGAGGTCTGTGGTCTTCGAACTCGAGTGTGCAGATGGAGTGAGTGATTCCTTCGATAGCGTCTTCGATAGGATGAGCGAAGTCGTACATCGGATAGATGCACCACTTGTCGCCTGTGTTGTGGTGAGGAGCATGAACGACTCTGTAAATGACAGGGTCTCTCATGTTGATGTTAGGGCTTGCCATGTCGATCTTAGCTCTGAGGCAAACCTCTCCGTCAGCGAACTCGCCTGCTCTCATCTTTTCGAAGAGTTCGAGGTTCTCTTCTACAGGTCTGTTTCTGTATGGGCTCTCTGTGCCCGGCTTTGTGAGTGTTCCTCTGTATTCTCTGATCTGATCCGGAGTAAGTTCGCATACAAAGGCCTTGCCCTGCTTGATGAGTTCAACGGCTGCTTCGTACATTGTGTCGAAATAATCGGAAGCCCAGAGCTTTTTATCCCACTGGAATCCGAGCCAGTTGACGTCAGCCTCGATGGACTTTACGAACTCGATGTCTTCTTTTGTAGGGTTCGTGTCATCGTATCTGAGATTGCAGCGTCCGCCGTACTTGAGAGCTGTACCAAAGTTGAGGCAGAGCGACTTGGCGTGACCGATATGAAGATAGCCGTTTGGTTCAGGCGGGAATCTCGTAACGATCTCTTTGTGCTTGCCACTGGCGAGGTCTTCATTGATGATATCGTGAATGAAATTGCCTGCCATATTCTTATATTCTTCTGCTGTTGCAAATGCCATAAATAATACCTCCGGAGTATTGTCCCAAAAATTCTGTTATATTATAGCATACCAAACCCTAAACTTGGACATTTAATGCTATAATTATTAAGCGGGTCGAATGTGTATCGTCAGGCACGCTCTCGCTGGCGTTCGGACGCAGCGGTACTAAGCTCTGCCTGCGCTATCGCTTGGCAATCGCCAAGTGCCGGCGTCCTCAAGCCGCCTGCTGATACACATTCGACCCGCTTATTAT
>CADATR010000258.1 GCA_902790885.1 uncultured Eubacteriales bacterium | reverse complement strand
AATCCGTTTCCGAATGCCCACATTGTTACTTCTACACCCTCGAGACCCTGCTCGTTAGCACCAGTCATAACTACGCAGAGACCTGTCATTGTGCAGATAACGATAGTGTCGAGGAATGTACCTGTCGAGGATACCATGCCCTGACGTACTCACTCTCTTGTCTGTGCAGCAGCAGCAGCGATAGGTGCGGAACCAAGGCCGGCCTCGTTCGAGAAGATACCTCTTGCAACGCCCTTCTGCAGAGCGAGGAGGAATGCTCCCATAGCGCCGCCTGCAGCAGCTCTGAGTCCGAATGCGCCTGCAACTACCTCAACGATAGCGTGAGGCAGGTTGCCGATGTTGTAGAAGAATACCAGCAGTGCCGATACTACGTACAGAACCATCATTGCAGGAACGATTCTCTCAGTTACCTGAGCGATTCTCTCGATACCACCAACGATTACAGCGATTGTACCAGCTGTGATCAGGATAGTAGCGATAACCTTGACCCATGTAGCGTCCTGTCCGAATGCTGTGAACGCAACCTTGTCAGCGCCAACTGTAACAGCTACCTTGTTGATAGCGTTTACGATACCGTTTACCTGTGTGGATGTACCGATACCGAGAGCTCCTGCGAGTGCGCCGAACAGTCCGAACAGCTTAGCGAGCCATTTCCACTTAGGACCCATACCTTTCTCGATGTAGTAGAAAGGTCCACCGAGGATGGAGCCGTCTTCCTTAACGTGTCTGTACTTGACAGCGAGAACGCCTTCTGCGTACTTTGTAGCGATTCCGAAGAATGCCGCAAATTCCATCCAGAAGAGAGCTCCAGGTCCACCTGCCATGATAGCTGTGGATACACCTACGATGTTACCCGTACCTACTGTAGCAGCCAGAGCTGTTGTAAGAGCTCCGAAGCTGGATACGTCACCCTCAGCGCCTTCTTCGTTTGAAACGGCGTATCTGAGGGAGAGACCGAGTCTTCTCTGCGGGTGGAATTTAGTACGAACTGAAAGGAGAATACCGACTACGATGATAAGTACCATCATTACGGTACCCCAGACAAGACCGTCCAGGTAGCTTATAAATTCACCAACGCTCATAAAAAACCTCCTTATAGAATCCAATAACTTATATAAAATATTGGTTAGATATGTATCAGATCGATGGAGCATAAACCCCTAATTTGAACTCGCACAATCTGAATCATACAATTAAATTCTAATGTGTTGAATTTGTGATGTCAAATAAAAACATCGACAATTTAATATCATAAAAAACAGTCCCCCTGTAAAGGCTTGATATTTCAATGCTTTGATATTTCAACGCTTTTCTTAAAGTTTCTTAAAAAACAGCGGAGATACAAAGAGTTTCTTCCTATATATATTGTATGGAAAAAGAACAGCAATAATGATAGAATACGTAAGTTATCTGCGGGATGAGGCCGGGATAGCCACAAAGGGGGCTGTCCGCACCTGATCCCACCGGTGAAACCGTTATTTTTACCATGGAGAAATGGGGGATCATTAATAATGAAAGAAGGTTACAGACCATACCTCGACAGCATCGAGTCGGTTCTCGCTGAGACCGGTTCGGATGCCAAAGGTCTCTCTTCGGCTGAGGCGGCCGCAAGGCTCGAGGCCGACGGACCGAACAAGCTTATTGAAGCAAAAAAGAAGAGCAGTATCGCAAGGTTCTTCGACGAGATGAAGGACCCAATGATAATCATCCTGCTCGTGGCGGCAGCTCTCTCGCTGATCACTTCACTGTATCAGCACGAGAATCCGTCAGACGTATTCATCATCCTGTTCGTAGTAGTGCTCAACTCGGTCCTGGGTGTCATCCAGGAGAACAAAGCCGAGGAAGCGATCGAAGCACTCAAGCAGATGACTGCCGCGAAGTCGAAGGTGCTCCGCGACGGACAGATCGTGAGTGTCGAGAGCAGCCAGCTCGTTGCAGGCGATGTTGTGATCCTCGAAGCAGGCGACAGCATTCCTGCCGACGGCCGTATCATCGAGGAAGCCTCGATGAAGGTCGAAGAGGCGGCACTGACCGGTGAGTCGGTGCCTGTCACAAAGCAGAGCGAAGCGCTCAGCATCGAATCGGGCGCCAAAGATGTGCCTCTCGGCGACAGACGCAACATGGTATACATGGGAAGCACCGTGGTATACGGAAGAGGCAAGGCTGTTATAACGGGCACGGGAATGAACACCGAGATGGGCAAGATCGCCGATGCTATCGCGCAGGCAGAGGAAGAGCTCACTCCGCTTCAGATAAAGCTCGCGCAGCTCTCGCGCATCCTTACCAGGCTTGTTATCGGCATCTGCCTGTTCATATTCGTGCTCGGAGTTATAAAGGCCGGCGAAATCAGCATGGATGTAATGATAGACACATTCATGCTCGCTATATCGCTCGCCGTTGCGGCTATTCCGGAAGGACT
>CADATR010000257.1 GCA_902790885.1 uncultured Eubacteriales bacterium | reverse complement strand
ATCATATCCTTTTGCCGTGCTCGACACATCAATGCGCGAAACGGCTGAGAAACAATACCGCGACGGAACTCTGAAAAAGACCGGCGCGTCATACCTGATTGCCGGAGAGAGCAGAGAGGTCTACAGACTGGGAGCGAAACAGATAGTCAGGGTCCCGGTGACTGAAGACACAGTAAGCGGATATGTGCAGCTTTCAGACGGAAGCGTCGCGAACTCGGGCGAAGAGATATTCATCGAGGTCAGACCGATACGCTGGTATTACGATGAGATCAACAAAATGCTGGTATGCGGCAGGGCTCTGTTTGCGGGGCTCGGCCGTGAAGAGGCAGATCAATATCTGTCGGAGCGCTTCATAGAGGAGCTGCTTCAGAAGGATGAAGAGGGCGAAGCTCCGGCCGGACTCGGCAGCTCGTATCATATAGGGGAGCACGACGAGCTCGATATGATCAGAGCCTTTGTCATGGCAGACATCCCGGTATTCATCCACGGACTGACAGGTGATGGAAAGAGCGACCGTGTAAAGGAGATTGACCCTCAGGTGCTTGACATAGAGCTCGTCAATGAGACCCCTGAGACCATCAACGGCCGCGCGGTCTACAACGAAACGAACGATGAGATCATAGACATAAAGCCGGTGTGGCTGGTAAAGCTCGAGCGCCTGTGCGAGGACGGAAAGATCCACATACTGTTCTTCGATGAACTCACTAATGCGACAAAGCAGACGCAGGCGGTCATATTCAAGATCGTGCTGGAGCGCTTCGTAAACAACCGCTGGCCGCTCCCTGAAAACGCGCGCATAGTCGCAGCCGGCAATGACCGTAACGAATCGAGCGTCGCTCATGATCTGGCCGAGCCGCTGTTCGGAAGATTCGCACACATATATATAAGGACCACGATAGAAAACTGGATGCCTTGGGCAGTCAGAAAGAGGATCAACCCGTACGTAATGGAGTTCCTGGCAAACAACGATCTTTACCTCAGGACCGCCTTTACGGGTTCGGAGGGCTATGCCGATCCGCGCCGCTGGGAGATGGTATCACGCGTACTCGACAGCTCGGGCAACGACTTCTCACTGATCGAACCGATCGTGGGTCGCGACACGGCCGATGCTTTCATAAGATTCTTCCGCGCACAGGAGGAGCTGGCAGATATCGTAAAATACACGGACGAAGAGATAGCTCATCTGACGGTCGCGAGGAAGTACCAGACAGCACAGCAGTGCCTGTATGCAGCTTCCGCAAAACCGAAGGAGGCGTCAGAACTCGTGGAGAGGCTCGGTGCTGAATTCGCAGCATGGTACAGGTACGTTCTTGAAAGAAAGAACTGAAGTCATACAAGACGGGGGACCCGGGAAATGAAAGACTATAAGACAGGACTCATACTCGAAGGCGGGGCAATGCGCGGGATGTTCACCTGCGGGGTGCTCGACGTCTTCATGGAAAACGGGATCAGCTTTGACGGGGCTGCCGGCATATCCGCCGGCGCGACCTTCGGCTGCAACCTCAAGTCGCGTCAGATCGGAAGAGCGCTGCGCTACAACATGAAGTTCAGCCGTGACTGGCGCTACTGCAGTCTCAAGTCTCTGATAAAAACCGGCGATCTGTACGGTGCGGAGTTCTGCTACCATACTATCCCGGAAAAGCTCGATCCTTTTGACAGGGCAGCTTTTGAATCCAATCCGATGGAGTTTTATATCGGGGCTACAGATGTTGAGACAGGCGAGGTGCGTTTTCATAAATGTACCGACGGCGGCCCACGCGATATAGAGTGGATGCGGGCATCGGCATCGATGCCGGTCGTTTCAAACATAGTGACGGTCGACGGATATAAGATGCTCGACGGCGGAATCGTCTGCTCAGTACCGTACGAATACATGGAAGAGCAGGGCTATAACAGAAATGTCATAGTCCTGACCAGGCAGAAGGGTTACAGAAAGAAGAAGAGCAGCATAGTGCCGCTCGTGAAACTGGTGCTGAGAAAGTACCCGGCAATGGGCAGGGCGATGGCTGTAAGGCATATAGTGTACAATGCCCAGATGGATGAAATAGAGCGCAAGGAGGCCCGCGGAGAAGTCCTGGTAATAAGGCCGCCTGAAGACCCGGGAATAGGGCGCACCGAAAAAGACCCGGCAGAGCTTGAGCGCGTATATCAGATGGGGCGCAGCGAGGCGATGCGAATGCTCCTTGAGATCAGGGCGTTTCTCGGCTGAATCAGCAAAGCGTTCTGAGCCTGCCCGCGTACGGCATAGCGGTATTCACTGCTGAACGCTGACCCTGAGCGCCTGCGGGATATGGTTTTTTGAGCCGTTCCGGCAGGTGTTTTTTATGGAGTTGACAGGCAATATGCGGTATAATCTTCTCAATCAAAAGGGTATTCTTGTCAGGCTGGAAAGGAGGGGATCATGCGCGGCGACGACGAACTGTACAGC